>CAMBSX010000074.1 GCA_945870655.1 Chthoniobacter flavus
GGGCACTATGCCACGGAGACTTTCGGGGTGCAGGCGCTGGCGGCGCATCTGGCAAAGAAGTTCCGTGTGCCGTGGCAGTTCGTCGACCATCCGGTTCCGCTGTGATTCCACGGGAATTTTTCACCCAATCGCCGGTCGAGTGCGCGCGAATGCTGGTCGGTTGCGAATTGGTCTGGGGTGCGTGCCGCGGGATGGTGGTCGAGTGCGAGGCCTATGCGGCGGTCGGTGATCCGGCCTGTCATACCTTCACCCGTCCATCGGCCCGGGAATTCGTGAGGCGACACCGCGCTGGTACGGCGTATGTTTATCTCAACTACGGGATGCATTGGATGCTCAATGTGCTGACCAAGGGCGAGGAGGAAGGCTTTGTCCTGATCCGCGCCATTGAGCCACGACGGGGATTGCCGACCATGCAGCGTCGACGTGGCGGGAAGTCCGGCCGTACCCTCACTGGAGGTCCGGGACGCTTGACCGACGCGCTGGGAGTGACCGGACGGCACCACGGTGCGGACTTCTGCGTTTCGAGGCGACGGTGTTTTCTGGCCGGCGCTCCGGCGGACGTGGTGGCTGACGGCCGGATCGGTATTTCTCGGGGGTGCGAAATGCCCTGGAGGTTTAGCTTGCGCCATAATCCGCACGTCAGTGTTCCGGTGAAAAAAGAAAACCGCGGGCGTCAGCCCGCGGTTTCTTAAAAGGGATTCCCCTTAGGTCAGCTTACTTGCTGTAGCTGGCGGAAACCGGAGCCGGCTTCGGTTTGCTGGCGCAAGCGCCGAGGCTGAGCGAAGCAGCCGCGACGGCGACGATGGCAATAATTTTAACGATGGTCATTCTGGATTCACCTCCTTCTGTGCGTTTTGCAGGCTCCTATTCTTGACTGGGGCGCTTTGGGGGACAACGAAATTCGTCGTTCCGCTTCAGATAGGAGTGCCGGGGGCGATCGGCGGCGGGGGAAGGATTCTCACCGGGGTACCGGCGGGGACCATATCATGGAGAGCGACCATGTGGTCATTGCGCAGGCGGATGCAGCCGTGGCTGGCCGGGGTACCGATGAGTTGTTCCTGATTTGTGCCGTGGATGTAGACAAATCGCCCGAGGGTGTTGGCATTTTCGGGGTCAAGTCCGTCGAGGGTCAGGATGCGGGTGAGAACCAGGTCTTCCTCGCCGCCGGGTGCGGCCACTTCGCCAGTGTTTTCGCGCGCCCGGAAAATGGTCCAGGCCGGGGCGCCGTGGCCGATTTTGTCGCGGACGATGAATCTTCCCGTGGGGGTCCGGAAGCTCCCCTCTTCGCAGCCGAGGCCGAAGCGCGAGGTGGAGACGGGGAATTCGGCGGCCACGGAAGCTCCTTCCATCACCCGAAGGACTTGGCCATCGACATCGACCACGATGTGGTGGGCGGAGGGTGTTTGCCGGGTGGGATGTGCTTTCGTGATGGCCATAGGGACGACGGATGTTATTTTTCCCGCCTTTCTGATGGGCAGGAACTATCATGTAGCGATCGCGGGTGCAACCGGTGCGGTGGGCATCGAGATGACGCGCGTGCTGGAACGGCGGAATTTTCCCGTCGGCCAACTCACCTTGCTCGCCTCGGCCAAATCGGCGGGCAAGCAGCTTGATTTCCATGGCGCGCCGGTCGAGGTGCGCGAGCTGACGGCGGATGCTTTCGACGGGGTCGACTTCGCACTGTTCAGCGCGGGCGGGTCGATTTCCCGGGAATTCGCCCCGGCGGCGGTCAAAGCCGGCGCGGTGGTCATCGACAACTCGTCGGCCTTCCGTCTGGATTCCGATGTCCCGCTCGTTGTGCCGGAGGTCAACCCCGAGGCGGCGCGTGCGCACCAAGGGATCCTGGCCAACCCGAACTGCACGACGGCGATCACCCTGATGGGACTGTGGCCCTTGCACCGTGAGTTCGGGGTCAAGCGCCTGTGGGCGTCGAGTTACCAGGCGGTTTCCGGATCGGGGGCGAAAGCGATCGAGGAGCTCAAGACGCAAGTCGAGGCGCTGGCCCGGGGCGAAGAAGCGCCCCGCGCGGTTTATCCGTGGCAGATCGCGTTCAACGTGATTCCGCAAGTGGATGCGTTTCTTGAGTCGGGCTACACGAAAGAAGAAATGAAAATGGAAAACGAGGGCCGCAAGATCATGGGGCTGCCGGATTTTCGCGCTTCGGTGACGTGCGTGCGCGTGCCGGTCTATCGTGCCCACAGCGTGGCGGTCAGCGCGGAGTTCGAGCGCCCGGTATCGGTCGCCGCGGCACGGGCTGCTCTCGCCAAAGCGCCGGGCTTGCGCCTGGTGGATGAGCCCTCCAAGAACGGGTATCCGGTGCCGCTGCACGTGGCAGGGAAGGATGATTGCGAGATCGGGCGATTGCGGCTGGATTGCGCGCTGGAGAACGGGCTGAGTTTTTGGATTTGCGGGGATCAGCTCCTCAAGGGTGCGGCGCTCAATGCGGTGCAGATTGCGGAGTTGCTGGTGGAGTGAGCGGCAGCGGTGGGGTGGATGCAGGCGGGAGTTTGGCTTTGGCATCGGCATCTTGCCGATGGTTTGAGGTCGTGACGGGCGGAGACGTCCGTGCCCTCAGGGGAAGGTAGCCGCGGTGCGGGATGGCGCGTCGGGGACGCCGCGCCTTAACTTTGTTGGCCGGCGATGAGCAGGCAGATCTCGCCGCGGGGCGGCTGTTTTTCCGCGCGGGCGGAGAGCTCGGCGGCGCTACCGCGCCAGTATTCTTCGAATCTTTTGCTCAGCTCGCGGGCCACGCAGACGAGGCGCTCCGGGGCGAGTTCGGCCAGCACGGCGAGCGATCTGGCGATGCGGTGGGGCGACTCGAAGAAGATGCTTGTCTCGCCGCGGTCCAAGGCGGCCCCGAGTGCGGCTTTGCGCCGGCCGGATTTGACGGGGAGAAAGCCACCAAAGTAAAATTCGTGCAGCGGCAGCCCGGAACCGACCAGCGCGGGAAGGATCGAAGAGGGACCGGGGAGCACGGTGAATTCCAGTCCCCGCTCAAGGCAGGCGCGCACCATACGGTAGCCGGGATCCGAGATGCCAGGCATGCCGGCATCGGTGAGCAGAGCGATGTTCTCGCCGGCGGCGAGGCGCTGCGCAATTTCCCCGGAACGTTGTGCTTCGTTGTGTTCGTGCAGGCTGAGCAGCGGACGGCTGATGCCGTGGTGTTTGAGGAGAATGCTGGCGTGGCGCGTGTCTTCGGCGGCGATGAGATCCGCTTCGCGGAGGAGGCGCAGGGCGCGCAGGGTGATATCCTCCAGATTCCCGACCGGGCTGGGAACGAGGGTGAGCAACTTAGAACCCTTCGCTCAGGCGGCTGGCCAGCTTGTTGGCCGTGTCGGCGAAGGCGAGCGGAAGCGCCTGTTGTTCGTCAGTCTGCAGGTCGGCGGTGACGAAAAAGCTGGTTTGGCCGGTGACATTGCCGGACATGAGGGAGCGTCCGGTCGAAGACTCGACAAGGTCGTATTGCACGGTGGTAAACAGCACATACTCGCTCGTGGCGATGACGTTGCCGCGCAGCGACCGGGCGGGGGCGCGGCGCACTTCGGTCAGGGTGGTGCTGAGCACGGCGTCGGAGCGGTCGCTGTAGCTGATGCTGTAGGTGCCGTCGGTCTGCAATTGCTTGGTGATGGTATCGGCAAGCAGTGCTTCGACGTTGGGCTCGAGGGTCAGATTTTTCGACACCGGCACAGCCAGCGTGGTGATGCCGCGCATCATGGCCGGGCGGGCGTCGCCCAGCGTGTAGCAACCCGACAACGTCATGGCGCAGAATGCGGAGAGCAGGCCGCGGAGGATCATTCGAAGGAGGGAAGATCGGGTTCGACGGGCGGGAGGTCGGGGGCTGGCAGCAGGTCGGCCGGCGGGGGATTGCCTCCGCCTTGGGGTCGCATGTCGTCGGAGGAGGTGCGAAGCTGCGGGCGCGGCGCGGGCAGTTCCTCAGGCGGCTTGACCGTGGAAACGGGTGGCCCGGCGTAATTACTGAGGGAAGAGGTCTGGACTTGGTTCTGCAGGCGGCGGCGCATGGCGGCCCGCACCCCGGTCTCGGCCCGCTCGCTGCCGGCGCGGAGTTCATCTTCACCGACCGTGGCCCGGATTTCTTCGATCCGCGAGCCGGCAAGTTCTGCGTCCGGAGACCCGGGCTGACGGCGGACAAGATCACTGTAATAAATCACGGCCGCGCGGTAGTCGGTCTTGCGGTCGTAAAATTTTGCGATGGAAAGCAGATCGAAAGCCTCGCGCCCGGTCATGGTGTCGAGATTTTCGCGGGCCTGCGCTGCTTTCTCGTTTTTGGGGAACTCGATGAGGAATTCCTCGAAGGTGTTCTTGGCATCGATCGCGGCGGAAAGATCCTGGGATCGGCCCTCGGCCTCGGTCAACTGCACGTAGCCGATCTGGTAGAGGGCATCGGCCGCGAGGCTGCTATTGGGGTAGCGGTCGAGCACGATTTGGTAGGCGCTGATGGCTTTCTCGTATTCCTTCTGATTCTCGAGGGCTTGCCCGAGCTTGAATTGTACGGAGGGCGCAAATTTGGCGAATGGGGCGGCGGCCAGAATCGAGGTGTACATTTCTGCGGCATGCTCGTAGCGGCGCTTGTCCATTTGTGCATCCGCGATCGCGACCTGGGCTTCAACCGCGCGGTCGAATTCGCGCGCCTGGGGGAAGTTTTCGAGCAGTTTCTGGTACGAATCGAAAGCGCGCTTGGAATTGCCCAGCGAGTCGTAAAGTTCGCCCAAACGCAATTGCGCCGCGGGTGCCGAGGGGGCGATCGGGTAGTTGCGGACCAAGGTGCGGTAAGTGGCGATGGCCTGCCTGGTGTTGCCGGACTCTTCCCACTCCTGCGCCTGTTGGAAATAGCCTGCGGCCTCGTCGTTGTAGGCGCCGGTCGTAGCGGGTTCTTGGGCACGGAGGCTACCGGAAGCGGCACCGGCGGCAAAAAGGGCGGCAATTAGCCCCGCGATAAGGCGCGTGCGATACATCAGTCGAGCGAAAGTAGGAAGCATGCTGCGCAGCGTCAAGCCGTGAAGCAGGGCGCGACGGTCAGTAGCGGCGCCAGAGGGCGGGGACAAAAAGAGCCAGAATAACGAGGATTTCCAGACGGCCCATGATCATGAGGAGCGACAGCAAGAGGTGGGAGGGGGAGGAAAGCCCGGCATAGGTGCAGGTGGGGCCGACCGCGCCGAGACCGGGGCCGACGTTGAAAAGGGTTGCGATGACGGCGCCAAAGCCGCTGACCAGGTCGAAGCTTGGTTCCAACGCCGCCATGGCGAGGGAGCCGAGCGCCACGATGAAACCGACCAGGGCGAGAAAGAAACCAACTTCGGCCAGATAGCTGTCGGTCAGCGGGACACCGTTGATCCTCACGGGGATGACTTGGTTCGGACGGAAAGTGTGGACCATCTGGCGCGCGAAATTTTTGAAGAAGACCATGAACCGGCTCACCTTGATGCCGCCCGCGGTGGAACCGGCGCAGCCGCCGATGAACATCACGGCAACGATGAGAATGCGTGAGAAGTTCGACCATTGGTCGTAGTCCGCGGTGATAAATCCGGTGGTGGTGCTGGTCGAGACAACTTGGAAGGCAGCGTGCCGGAAAGCGGTGGCTCCATCTGGCGCTTGCGCATTGTAGAGCAGGCTGGCGGTCACCAGGAGGGTCACGACGGCCAGGAGGCCCAGGTAAAACCGGGTTTCCTCATCCTGTTTCCACCGGCTCCACCGTCGCGCGATGATCCACGCGTAGAGCATGAAACTGATGGCTCCCAAAATCATGAAGAGGATGATCCACCACTCGATGGCGGGGCTTTGATAGTAGGCGATGCTGGCGTTGCGCGTGCTGAATCCTCCGGTCGAAATGGTGGCGAAGGTATGGCACACGGCATCGAAGACGGGCATGCCCAGCGCGACGAGTCCGGCCAGGCAGATGAGGGAGAGTGCCAGGTAGATCTGCCACAAGCGGATCGCGGTATCACGCATGCGCGCGGCGAACCCTTCGCCGAGTTTGCCGGAGGACTCACGGCGGAAAAGGGATTTGGTCCCGCCGCCGGCCATGGAAAGAACGGCCACGAAGAGCACGAGAATCCCCATGCCGCCGAGCCACTGTGTGGTGGCGCGCCAGAGGAGCAGGCCGCGCGGCCAGATTTCGAGGTTGGCAATCGCGCTGGCGCCCGTGGTGGTGAAACCCGAGGCCGACTCGAAAATCGCGGCAGCCGGGGCGAGTGACGGCGTGGAGAGCATGTAGGGCAGCGCGCCGAACAAAGTGCTCAAGGACCAGCCGAGGCCGACAATGGCAATGGCCTCGCGGCGCAAGATCTCGAGTGACGAACCGTGACCAAACCAGCGCAGCAATCCGCCGACTGCGGCCGTGATGAGGGCCGACAGCCCGAGCGCGCGATCCGCCGCCAATCGTGGCTCCTGGTCGTATACCGCATAGGCCAGACACCCGAGCATGGACGCGGCCAGCATGAGCAGCAACGAACCAAGGAAACGCGAAAGCTGGCGGTAATCCATGCCGGTCAGGCGAGCAGTTTGAGCAGCGCGGCTTTGGCCTCGGGGGCAACGATGGCCACCACCGTGTCGCCCGCTTCAATTTTGTCGTCCGCCGCGGGCACGGTCGCCTGGTTGCCGTGTTGCACGGCGATGATGCCGCTGGCCGCGGGCCAGTCCGTCGCGGCAAGGGTGTGCCCCGCCGCGGGGCTGTTTTCGGCCACGGGCGAGGAAAGGATCTCGATGCCACCCGGCAGGGTGCGCAGCACGGTGGCTTCGTCCGCGGTGACAAAACGTGAAAGTTCGCGCGCCACGGCGACGCGCGGGCTGACTGCATCCAGAATACCGAGTTGGGCGCCGGAGCGCTGGATGGCGCTGGCGTAGTCCGCCCGGTGGATCAGGGTGAGGCAGGCTTTGGCCCCGAGGTCGCGGGCTTGCAAGCAGGCCATGACGTTGTCCTCGTCGTCGTGCGTGGCGGCGACAAAAAAGTCGGCATCGCCGACCCGTTCTTCCTTCAGCTCGTGCAGCGAGGTGGCATCGGCATTGATGATCGTGCAATTCTGCAGCTCCCGTCCGAGTTTTTCACAAATACGGCGGTCCTTCTCCACGATGCGGGTGCGGAAATTGCCCCCTTCGAGGGTCTGGGCGAGGGCAAAGCCGTAATCGTCACCGCCGAAGATGACCACGTTGAGTTCGCCCTCGTTTTTGTCGTTGACCTGCAGCTTGCGCAGTCCTTCGGCAAGGCGTCGGGGATGCCCGTAAATGGTGACCAGATCGCCGGCCTCGAGGGCGTCGCTGGCGTGCGGGACGATGAGATTCCCGCGGCGCAGGATGGCGCCGATGCGGACGCGGGCGGGGAGCCCGAGTTCGCGCAGCGGGATGGCGAGGGCCGGGCTGCCGGGCTCGAGGCGGATTTGCTGCAATTCGATGCGACCGCGGGCGATTTCTTCGACGACCAGGCAATCTGGGTTGCGGATGGATTTGGCCAATTCGACCGCGGCAAGGCGGGCGGGACTGAAAAGGTAGTCGACCCGGAATTGCCCCGCGTAGTCGTAGAGCCATTGTTCGCGCTGCATGGCGAGACTGGTGCGGGCGATGCTACGGCGGGCGCCGAGGGATTTGCCGATCGAGGTGCAGACGAGGTTGGTGTGGTCGTGGCTGGTCAGGGCGAAGAGAACGTCGCATTTGGCGATGCCGGCTTCCTCCAGGGTTTCGACGCTTGCGCCGCTGCCGTGGAGGACACGGCTGTCGAGTTGCTCGTTGAGCTCGGCGGCAAGCCTTTCGTCCTGCTCGATCACGCAGATGGAGTGCTCCTCGTCGGAAAGGGTGCGGGCCATGTGCAGACCGATGGCTCCCGCGCCAACAATGATGATATTCATGTTGTCGCCCCATGGTGCGGGCCGGAGGGGAGGTCGGGGCAAGCAAAAAGCGGGCTCATTTTCGCCCGGACAGGTTGGCAAGTCGCCGCGCGGCTGGCACATTGGGTCGGTGCAAGCGAGTTTTCTGGTCCCGGCTTACAATGAGGAGAGGCTTGTCGGACGGGCCGTCGGGTCGATCCATCGTGCCGCGGCAGACTGCGGATTGGCAGCCTACGAGGTGGTGGTCTGCGATAACGCCTCGGGGGACGCCACGGCCGCGGAGGCCGACGGGGCGGGGGCGCGCGTGGTGCATGAAGCGCACCGGCAAATTGCGCGGGCCCGCAACACGGCGGCGGCCGCTTCCTCGGGGCAGTGGCTTGTCTGGCTCGATGCGGATGCCATTTTGACCAGGGACGTGCTTGCCGCCACGTTGGCCGCGTTGGGTTCGGGCGCCGTCTGCGGGGGAGGGGCGCGGGTGGCATTGGAGGGGGCCGAGCTTGATTGGGCGGCGCGCTGGGCGGTGTCGGGATGGAATTGGATCGCCCGGAGCTTCGGTCTGGCGGCCGGCTCGTATTTTTTCGCCCTGCGCGAGGGCTGGGCGGAGACCGGCGGTTTCAACGAAGCGGTCTATGCCGGCGAAGAGATCGGTTTTGCCCGTTCGCTCAAACGCTGGGGCCGGCGGCGCCGTCTGCATTTTCGGGTGCTGGAGCATGCGGTGCCTTCCTCCGCGCGGAAGGTGCAACAGTTCACGCTCTGGCAGACGCTGCGGCAAGTCGCGGTCTGTGCATGGCCGGGCAATCTCGGTCGGCGCGATCGCTGTGCGTTTTGGTACGAGCGGCCGAAGGAGTTGAAGGTCGAGGGCTGAGGATGCCGGCGTTTCCCCCTCGCTCCGCGCCTTTGGTCTTGCCCACTTTTCCATGATCTACCTCGACAACAACGCGACAACGGCGCCCGATCCGCGGGTAAGTGCAGCCATGTTGCCTTTTCTCGGCCATGAGTTCGGCAACCCTTCGAGTCCGCACGCCGCGGGCCGGGTGGCCCGCGGGGCCGTGGAGAAGTCGCGGGCGCAGGTGGCGGCTTTCCTCGGGGCCGCGGAGGATGCGGTGGTTTTCACCAGCGGGGGCACCGAGTCGATCAATACGGCATTGCGCGGAGCTCTTGCCGCACAACCGGGGAAACGGCACATCGTCACCTCCGCGATCGAACATAGCGCGACGAAAAATCTTTGCCACCAGTTGGCGCGCGAGGGGTGCGAGGTGACATGGCTGCCGGTCGATTCCGGCGGGTGCATTGATTTTGCCGCCTACGTGCAGGCGCTGCGCCCCGACACGGCGATCGTCACCATGGTCTGGGCCAACAACGAAACCGGCGTTCTTCTCCCGATCGAAGAAATGGCCTGCGTGGCCGATGAGCGCCGTGTTGTTTTCCACACCGACGCGGTGCAGGCCGCGGGGAAGGTGGCCATCGACTTGGCGCGTGTGCCGGTGCATTTGCTTTCCATTTCGGCCCACAAATTCCATGGACCGAAGGGAGCCGGTGCGCTGTTGGTGCGTCCGGGTCTCGGTCTCCCGCCGCTTCTGCGCGGGGGCGGGCAGGAGGCCGGTCGCCGCGCGGGCACCGAAAACGTGCCGGGCATTGTCGGCTTGGGCGCGGCCGCGGCTCTGGCCGACGTCGCCCTGCCCGTGGAAATGGCGCGCGTGGCTGGCTTGCGCGACGAATTCGAGAGCGGCCTACGGACTTCCTTTCCGAGCGCCCGTTTTCATGGCCATCCGTCGCACCGTCTGCCCAACACCACGAACTTCGCCCTGCCCGGGCTCGATGCGCGGGGGCTTCTCGCCGGCCTCGACCGGTTGGGGGTGGCCTGTTCCATCGGTTCGGCTTGCACCAGCGGGGAGGTCGACGCGTCGCATGTGCTCCGCGCCATGGGTGTGGACGAGGAGGAAGCCAGGTCGAGTTTGCGCTTCTC
>CAMBSX010000075.1 GCA_945870655.1 Chthoniobacter flavus
GCGCCGTTCGTTGGCCAAGGCCGACTCGGGAAGAATGGAAACAGCGCCCTCGATCTCGACGGTGCGCTTGACCGTCTCGATGTTGTCGAACTCCCGCTCGGGGCGGACCGTAACCCCCGCCGAACGCAAGGCCCGGTCGAGCGCTTTGCGCGTCGGCAAGTCGGCCGCGAAGGCGATGAATTTTTCCGCGGACAATTCGCTCAAAGGCACCCGCGCCCGCCGCGCCAACCGGTGCGAGGGGGCGCAGACCATCACCATGCGGTCACGCCACAAAACCTCGGACTCCAAACCGCGCCGGGGCGCAGGGAAGGCCACCAGCCCCGCCTCGGCTCGACCGGAAAGCACCGCCGCATAGACCTCGGCGGAGCGGAGATAATCGGTCCGGATTTTCACCTGCGGATAGAGACGCGTGAATTGGCGGGTGAAAGGAGGCAACTCATGGAGTCCGACACTGAGCACCGCGGCCAGCGCCAGGTCGCCGGCGATCACCTCGCTCAATTCGCGCAGTCGAGTTTCCAAACCGTCGACCACTGTAAGGATCTCGCGCGAAGCCCCCAAAAAAACCACCCCCTCGGCGGTAAGGGAAAAACTTTTTTTGCCACGCTCGATCAACCGGACCGCATGACGCTTCTCCAACGCCTTGACCTGCTGGCTCACCGCGCTCTGCGTGATGCCGTTGAGCTGCGCGGCCTGCGAAAAACTGGCGGTTTCGGCCAGATCGCGGAATACTTTGAAAAGTAGAAGCTGCACGGGACTATGAGGCGAACTTATGGCCTGCGGTCGCTTCATAAGCAAATCTAATGACCGACATCACCGCCCGTCTCGCCCGCGCCCGGCAGGAGATCACCACCGCCGCCCGGCGCGCCGGGCGCGATCCGGCCAACATCCGCCTTGTTGCGGTCTCCAAAACACACCCCGCCGAGGCCGTCGAGACTGCCGCCGCCGCGGGCCAGCGAATCTTCGGCGAGAACCGCGTGCAGGAAGCGCGGGAAAAAATCCCCGCCTGCCCTCCGGGACTCGAATGGCACCTCCTCGGCCACCTGCAAAAAAACAAAGTCCGCCAAGCTCTTTCCCTTTTTTCTTTTTTCCACAGCATCGACAGCCAGGCACTGGCCGGGGCGATCGACCGTATTGCCGGTGAGACCGGACAAAAAGTCGACGGACTCCTCGAGGTCAACGTTTCCGGCGAAGAGACCAAGCACGGCTTCACCCCGGCCCAAGTTCGCGAGGCCTTCCCCGCGCTGGCCGCTTTGCCCCATCTCCGCATCCGCGGACTCATGACCATGGCACCTTACAGCGAGAACCCCGAGGCGGCCCGGCCCGTCTTCCGCGCTCTGCGTGAGTTGCGCGACGAATTGCAGTCCGCTCACGGTGCCGTCCTGCCCGAACTTTCCATGGGAATGAGCGGGGATTTCGAGCCCGCCGTCGAGGAAGGCGCAACCCTCGTCCGGATCGGCTCTTCCATCTTCGGCCAACGCCCCCAAGTCCAAGCCAAAGCCGAATGAAGCAGGAAAAAAACAAAACCCGATGGCGCACGGCCTGCTCAAATATCATCGTTCTCCGTTCTTTCTTCCCCCTTTCCCCGTGACCCCGCAAATCACCGTTTTACAGACCATCGGACGCGAGTTGGCCATCGTCTGGAGCGACGGGCATGAGACTTACCTGCCGTTGGAGGACGTCCGCAAAGCCTGCCCCTGCGCAGTCTGCTGCGGTGAACCTGACGTCCTCGGACGCGGGGACAAGCCCGAGGTCAAGCACACCCCGGCCAGCTTCGAATTGGATTCCTCCGAAATGGTGGGCGGCTACGGCTGGAAGCCGCGATGGACCGACGGCCACGCGACCGGCATTTATTCCGTCGGCTACCTCCGCCGCCTCGACCCCTCGGCCGCCTGAAAACCTGTCCTTTGCTTTGACCCTGCCGCGCAGCGCGCTTTAATGACGGACATTTTATGCCGACCAAGCCCACCATCATTTACACCAAGACCGACGAAGCCCCGCTACTCGCCACTTATTCCTTCCTGCCGGTCATCGCTGCCTTCACCAAACCGGCGGGGATCGAGGTCGAAATGCGCGACATTTCCCTGGCCGGACGCATCCTTGCGTCCTTTGCCGACCTTCTGCCGGCGGAGCAGAAGACCGCCGATGCCTTGGCCGAACTCGGTACCCTCACCCTGCAGCCCGGCGCCAACATCATCAAACTTCCCAACATCAGCGCCTCGGTGCCCCAGCTCAAAGCGGCAATCGAGGAGCTGCAGTCGCAAGGTTTTGCCCTCCCCCACTATCCCGAGGTGCCTGCCACCATCGCGGAGAAGGACGCCAAAGCGCGCTATGACAAGGTAAAAGGCAGCGCGGTCAACCCTGTCCTGCGGGAAGGAAACTCCGACCGCCGGGCGCCAAAAGCAGTCAAAGATTACGCCCGCAAGCATCCGCACAAGATGGGGGCTTGGTCACCGGATTCGAAAACTTGTGTGGCCACTATGAACGCGGGCGACTTTTTCTCGAACGAACAGTCGGTCACGATTCCCGCCGCCACCACGGCGACCATCGAGTTCCTTCCCTCCTCCGGGGGCGCTCCGGTCATCTTGAAAAACGAGATCAAGCTGCAGGCCGGCGAGGTTTTCGACGCGACCTTCATGAGCACGAGGGCGCTGGTGTCTTTCCTCGAGAAACAAATCACCACCGCGGCCGAACTCGGCCTGCTTTTCTCGCTCCATCTCAAAGCCACCATGATGAAGGTTTCCGACCCTGTGCTTTTCGGCCACGCGGTGAAGGTTTTTCTGGGTGACTTCGTGCGCACTCATGCCGCGACGCTGGACAAGCTCGGTGTCGATTTCAACAACGGCCTCGGCGACCTGCTGGCCAAGGCGGATCAACTGCCGGCTGCGGAAAAATCGGGTCTCAAGGCCGCTTTGCAGGCCGCTCTTGCCGCCCGGCCCCCTCTGGCCATGGTCAATTCGGACAAAGGTATCACCAACCTCCACGTGCCCAGCGACGTGATCGTCGATGCGTCGATGCCGGCCATGATCCGCGAAGGTGGTAAAATGTGGAACGCCGAGGGCAAGACGCAGGACACCCTGGCCGTTATTCCAGACAGTTCCTACGCCCCGGTCTACCAAACCGTCATCGATTTCTGCCGGGCGAATGGCGCCCTCGATCCGGTCAAGATGGGTTCCGTGCCCAATGTCGGCCTCATGGCCCAGAAGGCCGAGGAATACGGTTCGCACGACAAAACCTTCGAGGTTCCTGGCGACGGACTGATCCGCGTGACCGACGCCGCGGGAAAGGTCCTCACCGAACACAAGGTGGAGGCCGGGGACGTCTGGCGCGCGTGCCAAACGAAGGACCCTGCGGTCCGCGATTGGGTCAAGTTGGCGGTCAAACGCGCCCGTGCGAGCGGCGCACCTGCCGTGTTCTGGCTGGATCAGCGCCGGGCCCACGATGCCGAGCTCATTGCCAAGGTGCGAAGCTATCTGCGGGAGGAGGACACCTCCGGACTCGATCTCCGCATCCTGCCTCCCGGCGAAGCCTGCCGCCTCAGCCTCGAACGGATCGCGGAAGGCAAGGACACCATTTCGGTGACCGGCAACGTCCTGCGCGACTACCTGACCGACCTTTTCCCCATCCTCGAAGTCGGCACCAGCGCGAAAATGTTGTCCATCGTCCCGTTGATGAACGGCGGCGGACTCTTCGAAACCGGGGCGGGCGGCTCGGCCCCGAAGCACGTCCAGCAGTTCACCAAGGAAAATTACCTGCGCTGGGATTCGCTCGGCGAATTCTTCGCTCTGGCGGCCTCCTTCGAGCACCTGGCCGAAGCAACCGGAAACCAACAGGCCAAAGTCCTAGCGGACACCCTCGACAAGGCCACGGCGAAATTCCTTGAGGAAAACAAAAGCCCGGGGCGCAAGCTCGGCACGCTCGACAATCGCGGCAGCCATTTTTACCTCGCGCTTTACTGGGCCCAGGCTCTGGCCGGACAGAGCGATGACTTCGCTCTGCAGAAACATTTCATCCCGGTCGCCGGGGAACTCGCGGCCCACGAAAAGCAAATCACTGATGAGCTGACTGCGGTCCAGGGCCAAGCCGTCGATCTCGGGGGTTACTTCCGTCCGGACGAGGTTAAAGCTTCAGCCGCCATGCGCCCCAGCGCCACCTTCAATCGCATCATCGACGCGGCCCGTGCCTGATTGCCTCTCCACCCAGGGCACCGCAATGATCACTCCACCGTCACGCTCTTGGCCAGATTGCGCGGTTTGTCGACGTCGCACCCGCGGTTCACCGCGATCTGGTAGGCGAGCAACTGCAGGGGAATAACGGTCAAGACCGGCATGAGCCAATCCGGTGCATCGGGCACCCACAAGGTGTCATCGGTGATATCCGCCAATTCGCTATGGCCTTCGGTGCCGACCCCGATGACAGGACCCCGGCGGGCGCGCACTTCCTGAATGTTGCTCGCATTCTTTTCGAAGAGCGCATCTTTCGGCGCGATGAACACGGAAGGCATGTCGGGGTTGACCAGTGCAATGACGCCATGCTTCAGCTCTGCACTCGGGTATCCCGAGGCGGACATGTAGCTGATCTCTTTGAGTTTGAGCGCGGCTTCCATCGCCACCGGGTATTGGAACTGGCGCCCCATGAAGAGCATGCCGTGCGCGTTTTCGTATTTTTCCGCAATGTCCTGCAGGTGCGGGTTCATCTCAAGCACCCGGGCGACTTTTTCCGGCAACTTTTCCATCTCCTCGATGATGCGGAGACCGTCGGAACTCGAAAGATTCCTGATGCGGCCCATGAGCAAGGACAGCAGCGTGAGGATGGTGACCTGCGAGGTGAACGACTTGGTCGCTGCCACCCCGATCTCCGGCCCGGCATGCATGTAGACTCCGCCGTCGCTCTCGCGCGCAATGGTGCTGGCCACATTATTGCAAATGCCCAGCGTGCGGTGCCCTTTGCGCTGGCTCTCCCGCAACGCCGCCAGGGTGTCGGCCGTCTCGCCGCTCTGGCTGATGACAAAGGACAGGGTGTATTTGTCCATCGGCATGTTGCGGTAACGGAACTCGCTGGCGATCTCCACTTCGGTGGGCAGACACGCGAGGCTCTCCATCAAATACTCCCCGACCACCGCCGCATGGTAGGCCGTGCCGCAACCAATCAGGACGATACGTTCCACCTCGCGCAATTGCGCCGGCGTCATATTGAGCCCGCCCAGCTTGGCCGTGGCCTCCTCCGCGGAGAGGCGCCCGCGCATGGCATCCCTCACCGTCGAGGCCTGCTCGTAGATTTCCTTGAGCATGTAATGCGCGTAGTCGCCTTTGGAAATCTCCTCCGCCTCAAAATCAACCGTGCTGATCTCGTAATCCTGGCCGTCACCGGCCAGCGACTGGATTTGAAAATTGTCGGGGCGAAGCACGACAATCTCGAAGTCCTTCAAATAGACGACATCGCGCGTGTGGTTGACCAAAGCCAACGGGTCGCTCGCCAAAAAATTTTCGCCCTTGCCCACCCCGAGGACCAGCGGACTGCCCCGCCGCGCGCCGATCAACAGATCCGGAACATCGCGGTGCATCACCGCGATCCCGTAAGTCCCGTGCACCTCGCGCAGGGCCAGACGCACCGCCTCGACAAGATGGTCCGCCGAGGGTTCGCCGAGCTGGACGGCGTATTTGCCAATGAGGTGGGCCAGCACCTCGGTGTCGGTCTCAGAATGAAAAACATGCCCCTCGCGCTCCAGTTCAGCGCGGAGCTTGAGGTAATTTTCGATGACCCCGTTGTGCACCAGGACGATACGTTCGCTCTGGTCGGTATGAGGGTGGGCATTCTCCCCGGTCACGGCACCGTGCGTGGCCCAGCGGGTGTGGGAAATACCGCGATTGCCGTGCACCGGTTCGTCGGTCACCAGCTGCGCCAAGTTCTGGATGCGGCCGACGGCTTTGCGGATCTCAAGCGTCCCGTTGTTGCCCAAGGCAAGCCCCGCGGAATCATAGCCGCGGTATTCCAAACGGCGCAACCCGTCCAAAAGGATGGGTGCCGCCTCGGCCGGACCAACGTAACCGACAATTCCGCACATAATTAACTTCATATAATGCGGCATTGCGCCGCGGGTGGCAACTGCGGGAATCACCCTACAAGGGGGGGCAGGACAAATCCCGGCGTGACATCCGGTCCGCTTTGCGCGAACCCATCAGACATCATGGTTGAGATAAATGCCCCCCGGACCGGCGCCGCCCTGGCACGGACGCTGGGCATCATCATGGGCGGTGGCGCGGGACAGCGGCTTTTTCCCCTGACCAAAGATCGTTCCAAGCCGGCTGTTCCCCTCGGCGGCAAGTACCGTTTGGTCGACATCCCGATCAGCAATTGCCTCAACTCGGGAATCCGGAGCATCTACGTGCTCACCCAATTCAATACGGCCTCACTTCACCAGCACATCAACGGCACCTACAAATTCGACATCTTCAGTGCAGGCAGCTTCGTCGAAATCCTCGCCGCGCAGCAAACCCCGACCGGCGCCGGGTGGTATCAAGGCACGGCCGATGCCGTACGGCAAAACTTGAACTATTTCCTCGAGAAACCGTGGGACTATTACCTCGTCCTCAGCGGCGACCAACTTTATCAGATGGACTTCCGCGAGCTGATGGAAAGCCACCTCGCCTCCGGCGCCGACCTCACCATTGCCACCTTGCCCGTCAACCGGCAAGACGCGCAGGGATTCGGCATTATGCAAACCGACGAGGCGCGCCGCATCACGCGGTTTGACGAGAAACCGACCGACCCAGCCATACTCGACAGCCTGCGCATTCCCGCCCCGTTGCTGACCGAACTCGGCCTCGCTCCGGGCAGTGATTATTACCAGGCATCGATGGGTATTTACCTTTTCAACCGCTCGGTCCTCGCGGGATGCCTCGAAAACAATCTCGATGACTTCGGCAAAAACATCATTCCCTCCGCCATCTCCGACCGGCGCGTGCAGGCGCACGTCTTCCAAGGCTACTGGGAGGACATCGGGACTATCCGCTCTTTTTTCGAAGCCAATCTTGCTCTCTCCGAAGTCGAGCCGTCCTTCAGCTTCTACCGGCCCGACGCGGTCATTTATTCGCGGCCGCGCTTTCTCCCCGCGAGCAAAATCAACAGCGCTACCATCCATCGCGCCGTGGTCTCCGACGGCTGCATCATCACGGAGGCCAGCCTCGAACGGTGCGTGGTGGGGATCCGCAGCATCATCGAGACCGGCGCCGTACTGCGCAATGTGGTCATGATGGGAGCGGATTTCTACGAGTCGCAGACCTCCGTACCCGCCGGAACACCCCCTATCGGCATCGGACGAAACACGACCATCAGCGATGCCATCGTTGACAAGAACGCGCGTATCGGGGAGCGGGTGGTGATCAGCCCCGACGGCAAGCCCGCCGAATACGATGGCGGGAATTACTACATCCGCGATGGCATCGTCATCGTTCCGAAAAATGCCGTCATCCCCGACGGCACATGGATCTGAACTCACCCTCGCCCCTCAACCTTCATCCCCAACATGTCCTCGCCCGTCCCGCCATCCTCGCCGTCCGCCTCCCATCGACCTGCCGGAAAAACCAGACCGATCGTTTACTTCGTCGGCCTCACCGCCGCGTTGGCCGGACTTCTTTTCGGTCTTGATGTCGGGGTCATTTCCGGGGCCAACGAATTCATCCAGAAAGATTTCGGCGTTGATGACCGCACGGTGGAAAGAATCGTCAGCTCCCTGCTCTGGGGTGCGGTTTTCGGCGTGCTGGTCAGCGGGTTTTTTTCCCTCCGTCTCGGCCGCCGCGGCACCATCCTGATCAGCGCCCTGGTCTTCGCCGTTGGCTCCGTTCTCTGCTCCATGGCTCCTTCCGCCGGCGCGCTCATCGCGGCGCGCTTTTTCCTCGGCATCGCGGTGGGAATGGCCTCGTTTGTCGCCCCGCTTTACCTTTCGGAAATCGCGCCGCGAAACGTCCGCGGTGCGCTTATTTCCATGTATCAGCTGATGATCACCATCGGCATCGTGCTCGCCTTCCTCAGCGATACCTTTTTCTCCACCTACGCCGACCTCCAACCTATTGCCGCGGAAATGAGCCAGTCTCTCAGCTCCCTGGCCGGTGGCCGCGGACAGATGGTCATGCATGCTTACTTCGCCATGCCGTGGCGCTGGATGCTCGGGATCATCGCCGTGCCGGCTCTCCTCATGTTCCTCGGGATGCTCTTTTTGCCGGAAAGCCCGCGCTGGCTCGTCCTCAAGAAACGCGGCCCCAAAGCGCTCGCGGTGTTGCGCCGCTTGGCCAGCAGTGACGCCGAGGCGGACCGGGAATTGGCCGAAATTGAAGCGAGCCTTAAGATGGAACAGAAAGGTTTCCCCCTCTTCCGTGACAACCGCAACTTCCGCCGGGCCGTCTTCCTCGGAGTCGGATTGCAGGTCATTCAACAATTCACCGGCATCAACGTCATCATGTATTACGCGCCGCGCATCCTCCAAGAGGCCGGCTTCAATACCACCGCCGAGCAAATGTGGGGCACGGTCCTGATCGGCACGATCAATGTGCTGGCCACCTTCATCGCCATTGCTTTTGTCGACCGACTCGGACGCAAACCGATGATGTTTTCCGGGTTTGTCGTCATGGGACTCGGCATGCTCTCGCTCGGGGCCCTCTTCCATCTTGGCATCGGTACCAATGCGGGTGGAGGACTCACCATGAGCTACCTCGCCGTGGCCGCGCTCGTCGTCTTCATCGTCGGCTTCGCCATGAGCGCCGGTCCGATCATTTGGATCCTCTGTGCGGAAATCTTTCCGCTGGCCGGACGCGACTTCGGCATCACCTGCAGCACGGTGACCAATTGGACGGCCAATGCCATTGTCGGCATGACCTTCCTCACCATGTTGAACACCCTCGGCCCGGGAAACACCTTCCTGCTCTACGGCGCGCTGAATGCCGTCTTCATCGTCTTCTTCCTCGCCTTCGTGCCCGAGACCAAAGGGGTCTCCCTCGAATCGATCGAGGAGAAACTCCTCGCCGGCACCCCGCTCAAGAATATCGGCCGCTGAAACGATTTCCGCGCAGCGTTGGTGTCCCCACCGATGGCTGTTTGCTCCGCCGTTGTCGCCTGCCCGGCGGATCGTGATGTCCCGTCGCAATTTTCCTGACAATCATCGCGCCGTGACGGCGCGATCCGCCCGCCACTCCGTCCTCAAGTCTCATCCCTCTTCGTCCTCCCCCTACTCCTCGATCTTCACCGGCGTACCCTGCTTCACACGTTGGAAGACCAGCGGGGCAATGTCCGCCGGCAAACGAACGGCACGGTCCGCTGAGGGGTACCCCGGCAAACGTCCGGCATGGAGGGCAAGCCCGGCATCATCAAGACGCAGGAAATACCGCACCGGCACCGGGCGGAAAGTCGTGGCGCTCGGCGCCGCATCGATACGTGTGCTCGCGCCGTGGCGGACCGCATGGCCGTCGCGATCGACAAAGTCCCCGTGCAAATTCGAACTCTGCTCCGTCGCTTTCTCCAACACGGTGAATTCCCCCGTCGGAGTTTGGCCGCGGCGTTTCCCCGTGGAGACCGGAGTGTCGATCGCCACTTCCTCGTCCACGTAAAGATAGGCGCGCTGCCGCCCGAGAGAGACCACGACTCGCGTGTTTTCCGGAGTGGCACGGTCCAACACACGCGGCACCACCTTCGGGGGATCCTGCGTGACGATCAACTCGCCGGGCCCCCGAAGCGCCGGCGCGGATACCTCTTGCGCCGATGCCGTCGCGATAGCCAAGACGGCGGCCGT
>CAMBSX010000076.1 GCA_945870655.1 Chthoniobacter flavus
GCGGTCATTACTTCGCCATCGTCGACGAAGTGGATTCCATCCTCATTGACGAAGCCCGCACTCCGCTGATCATCAGCGGCCCGGCCACCGTTTCGACCCACCAATACGAGCGTTTCAAGCCGCTCGTCGACCAATTGGTCCGCAAGCAGGCCATGCTCTGCACCCGCCTGATCACCGAGGTGAAGGAGCTCCTCGAAAAAGGCGACACCGAAACGGCCGGGCTCTCGCTCTTCAAAGTCAAACTCGGCGAGCCGCGCAACAAAGGACTCTTGCGCCTCATGGAAGAGCCCGAGATGCGCAAGCTGGTCGACAAAGCGGAACTTTCTTTCTACCAGGACACCAACAAGGAGGCGCTCGTCGCGCTCAAAGAGGAACTTTTTTACACGATCGAAGAGCGCCAGCACGAAGCGGACCTCACTGAGAAAGGGCGCTCGTTCATGAACCCGGACGATCCGGACGCCTTCGTGCTGCCCGACCTGATCAACGAGTTTACCGACATCGATCTCGATCCCGCGCTCTCGGACAAGGAGAAGATCGAAGCCAAGGCCGCAAAGCAGCAGCACTATGATGCACAGGCCGAGCGCATCCACAATATCACCCAGTTGCTCAAGGCCTACTGCCTTTACGAGAAGGACGTGGAATATGTCGTCGAGGAAAACAAGGTTCTCATCGTCGACCAGTTCACCGGCCGGAAAATGCCGGGGCGCCGTTGGAGCGACGGCTTGCATCAGGCGGTCGAGGCGAAGGAAGGGGTGCAGATCGATCGCGAGACCCAGACCCTGGCCACCATCACCATCCAGAATTATTTCCGCCTCTACGAGAAGCTCGGCGGCATGACCGGCACGGCCGAAACGGAGGCCAACGAATTCCACGACATTTACGCCCTCGATGTCGTCGTCATTCCGACCAACCGCGATGTGGCCCGCAAGGATTCAAACGACCGCATCTACAAGACGCGGCGCGAGAAATACAACGCGGTCATCGAGCAAATCAAAAAGCGGCACGCCGAGCAGCAGCCGGTTCTAGTCGGCACGGCCAGCGTCGAGTCGTCCGAATTGCTCAGCCGCATGCTCAAACGGGAAAAAATCCCGCACAATGTGCTCAACGCGAAATTCCACCTCCAGGAAGCCGAGATTGTGTCCCGCGCCGGCCAACCGGGCACCGTGACCATTTCGACCAATATGGCGGGTCGCGGCACGGACATCAAACTGGGTTCCGGGGTGCAGGCCGCGGGCGGGCTTCATGTCATCGGCACCGAGCGCCACGAATCGCGCCGCATCGACCGGCAGCTGCGCGGACGTTGCGCGCGCCAGGGCGATCCGGGCAGCTCGCAATTTTTCGTCAGCTTCGAGGACGACCTCATGCGCAATTTCGGCGCGGCCGACCGGATGACCAAAATCATGGAGCGCTTCGGGATGGAGGAGGGCGAGGAACTCGAGCATCCGTGGCTGAACAAGAGCGTGGAAACCGCACAGAAGCGCGTCGAGCAGCGCAATTACCTCATCCGCAAGCGCACCCTCGAGTTCGACGACGTGATGAACCAGCAGCGGGCCGTGATTTACGGCTATCGCAACGAGGCGATCGAAACCGACAACCCGCGGGCCATGGTCTACGAGGTGATCGATGAAATGGTGCCGAAGAGGGTCCAGGACCTCCTCGCGCCCGGCGAAGAAGGCGAGGCCGATTACGACGGGCTGCTCCAGTGGGTCAACCAGACCTTCCCGCTCGGGCTGAAAAAAGACACCGCGCAATTCGAGACGCGCACCGCGGAGGAGAACGGACAGTTCCTCGTCGGAAAAATCAAAGCCGCTTACGAGTTGAAAGCCGGCCACGAGCAGGAGGAGGCGCTCAAAATGCTTGAGCGCTACATCCTGCTCAATGCCATCGACCGTCTCTGGCAGGAGCATCTTTACGCCATGGACGGACTGCGCGAGGGCGTCTACCTGCGGGCTTACGGGCAGAAGGACCCGCTGGTCGAATACAAGAGCGAGGCCTACAAGATGTTTGTCGAGCTGATGGACCGTATCCGCGGTGAAATGCTGACCAATCTCTTCCGCAGCACGACGAACCTCGCTTCGTTCGAAACATTTCTCTCGCAGCTGCAGCACAAGCTCTCCGGCGGAGAGTCGCCCGATGGATCGGCCGGGGCGCGTCCGCCCGCGGCCGAGCAGGCCGAGATGAAGCTGGAATTGCCCGTCCGTCGCGAAGCCCCGAAAGTCGGCCGCAACGAGCCCTGCCCCTGCGGCAGCGGCAAAAAATTCAAATCCTGCTGCGGCCGTAACGCTTGAGGAGATTTCCGGTGCGGCGGCTTGGCGCCGCTTTTTACCGCTGGTGAATCCCTCGTTGCGTGAGGGGAAGAATACCGCCTGCGCCGGCGCACTCCGCGGCACGCTCCTACCCGACCCACGCGAAATCGACTGGCTTTTCCATCTCCGCGCTCAAGCTTTTGTGCACCGGGCAGGTCAGCGCAGCATTTTCGAGCAGCGCGCGCTGGGGATGCCCGGGTGGCAGCGGCACTTTGATCGTCGTCGCGAGCTTGGCAATGCGGCGCGGCAGGTCCGCCGACATCACCTTAGTCACTTCGATTTGCATCCCGCGCAAATCCAGTTGATGCCGCTCGGCCGCGATGCCCATGATCGTGGCCATGCATGCGCCTAAGGCGGTCGCTACCAGATCGGTCGGGGAAAAGGACTCGCCGCGGCCGTGGTTGTCGACCGGCGCATCGGTTTGCAGGGTTTGTCCGGACGGCCCGTGCGTCGCCGCGCAGCGCAGGCCCCCTTCGTAGCGGATGTCGATCTTGACCATGATTCCGGATGGTCATCTTGCAGGTCGCCGCCGACAAGCTTGTTTCACTTGCAGTCGGCGCTGATGCGGAGATGTTGGTCTCATGATGGTTCCCCGCCTCGGCCTCCCGGTCCTCCTCCTCGCTCTCCTGCCTTGCGCCGCAAGCGCCGTGGTCGTGGCGGGAGCCAACGGGGGCGGCAACACGACGAACAACACGACCTCCGCGCAGATGACCGCGCAATTGGGTCTGACCAACACGGCGTTCTATGACAATGTGCTGCCTTACAGCGATGCCGGTTCCGTTTATCTCGGGTGGGCCAACACGTCTTCCGGACCGCGAGCCTACCTCCTTTCGGCCATCCATATCACGCTGAGCAACATCATGCTGATCAATGCCGTTTCCTATTCCGTGACGCGCCAATCGATCAGCGGTTCGGATCTCGCGTTGCTCACCTTGGCCAATATTGACGGCATCATGCCCTCTTTGCCCGTGGTCGCTCTGGCCTCCTCCACGCCATCGGTCGGAACCAGTGTCATCATGGCCGGCTTCGGCCGCAACCGCGTGCAAGCGGCGACGACCAATGCAAGCGTGTCGGATGCCGTCGCGCTGACTAATGGCACCGGCTACACCACCACGTCGCCCCAAGTGCAAAGGTGGGGGACCAATGCCACGGTGCGGGCTAATTCGTTTGGGCAGCCCTCTCCCACGATATCCATCAATGTCGGCACGAATCCCACCACGGTGTTGGTCACGCAGTTCGACACGCCGGCGAGCAACAGCTGGCTCTCCACCAGCGAGGCACAGGCGGTTTTGGGCGATTCGGGGGGAGGACTCTTCACCACCAACGGCACATTGGCCGGCATCGTGGCGGCGGTTTCGGCCAACGGGCTCGAGGCCGAGTTCGGAGAAAAAACCTTTTTTGCCAACGTCGCATCCTACAAGACGGCGGTCGATAACGCGATCGGCTACCCCCTTGTTCCGGAGCCGACCACTTCGGCATTGATCGCCTTCGGGGCGGCTTCGGCACTTTTTTTCGCGCTGCGCCGCCGGTCCTAACCCCCGGTCACTTTTTTCCCGCGACCAGCGCGAGGAAAAAGAGGCAGCCGAGTGCCCCGGTGACCACCCCGACGGGCAGTTCGGTCCCGGCCAGAAGCGTCCGGGCGGCCAGGTCGGCGCCGACGGTTAAAGTCGCACCGACCAGCATGCTGCCGGGCACGGAGATGCCGTGCGGCGCGCCGACCAGCTTCCGCGTCAAGTGCGGAGCCATCAGCCCGACAAAGCCGATCGTACCGCAAGCCGCGACGGTGAGCGCCGCGAGCACCGCGGCCAAGGCGATGCCGGCTGTCTGCAGGAGCGGGACGCGCACGCCGAGGTGATGCGCGCTCTCGCCGCCGAGGGCGAGCAAATCGAGCGGTCGGTGGAGCAGCCAGATGGCCAGGCCGCCGGCCAAGGCCGCGGGCAACAGCATCCACACCTCGGTCCATCCGCGTCCGGCGAAGCTGCCCATCAGCCAGAAAAGAATGCTGCGCAAAGCGCCGGGATCGAAGCGCAGGATGATGGCGGTGGTGAACGCTTGCGCGAGGGCACCCAAAGCCACGCCGACGAGCAAGAGCGAAGGAAGGTCGGCGGCGATGCGTTGCCGGCAAAAAAGCAGCACGATGGCGGCGAGGGCCAGGCTGCCGGCCAGCGCGGGCCAAGTGACGGAAGTCGCGCCGGCGGCCAGCGCGACCACGGCACCTAAAGCGCCGCCGGAGGAAAGCCCGAGCAAATAAGGTTCGGCCAAGGGATTGCGGAAGATGGCCTGGAGAAGGAGCCCGCCCAGAGCCAAATTGGCCCCCGCCGCGGCGGCGAGCAGCACGCGGGGCAACCGCAGTTCCCAAAAGACAAGCGACGCCCGCTCCAACTCCGGGGTGGCCGCCCCGGTCCGGAGCAATTCGATCCAGCGTGGCAAGTCGAGCAAATGGGTCGGACCAATGCACACCGCGGCGACGAAGACGGCCACCGATACAGCGGCGAGGAGACAAAGCCGGGCCAATGCGTTCATGGGGCGAAGAAGGTTCCCGGACGTCCGGTGAAAGGATTGGGAGCAACCCGGAGGGCCTCGCAACGGAAGACCTCGCGCAAGTTGGGTTCGGTCAGGACTTCTTCCGGCGTTCCGGCCGCCTGCACCCGTCCCTGTGTCATAAGGATCATCCGGTCGCTGAATTCCGCCGCCAGATTGAGATCGTGCGAAACGCAGAGCACCGCGCGGTTCTGCTTCCGCGCCAGCGAACGCAGCAGGGTATGGACGACGAAGCGGTGTCCGGGGTCAAGGTGCGCGGCCGGTTCGTCGAGCAGGAGCAAAGGAGCCTCCTGGGCCAAGGCCCGGGCCAAGAGGGTGCGCTGCCATTCGCCGCTGCTGAGCGAGCGGATGCTGCGCTCCCCGAAACCCGCGAGGTCGGTCTCTTCCATGGCCCCGGAGGCGGCGTCGCGATCTTGTGCGGTGGCGGCGGCGAGCGGAGGCCGGTGGGGGTGGCGACCGAGCAAAACGAATTGTCCGACCGTGTAGTCGAACATAGGCGCTTCGACCTGCGGTTGCACCGCGCAACGACGCGCGCGTTCTTTGGCGGAAAGGGCCCCCAGGGGTGTCCCGCCGATGCGCACTTCGCCCCCGCGGAGGGGGAGGAGACCGGTCACGGCGCGCAGCAGGGTGCTTTTTCCGCTGCCGTTCGGCCCGGCCACGCAGAGCACTTCGCCGCGGCGGACTTCGAGGTCGATACCCCGGAGCACTTCGCGTCCGGAGTAGCCGGCGCGGACGGCCCGCGCTTGGAGAAATGGCTCCTGCTCCGCTTTCACAGTTTCTCCACCGCCTCGCGCAATTCTTGCCCCGCTTGCAGTGCCGCGGGCCCGGGGATGCTGAACGCCCGGGCTGGAAAAACGACCACGCGGTCCTCCCGCACGGCGCGCCAATGCCGGCGCACCGGATGCCCGCGGAGCAGAGCGAGGACCGCTTCTCTCTTCGCCCCGCCGTAGTCGGCCACGATGATGACGTCCGGGTCGGAGGCGAGGAGAAACTCCTCCCCGAGTTGTGGCCAGGGACCGGACGCCTCGGCTGCGATGTTGCGCAGACCGGCCGCCCCGAGGATCTCGTGCGCGTGCGTCCCGCCACCTGCGCTGTAGGCGGTCTCCGCCCCGAAGAGCAAAACCGCGGTGCGGGAAGGGCGGACGCCGTCCGGGGCCGGCTCGCGGGGTGTGTCCCGCCCGAAGATCGCGGCCAGCCTCGCCGTGGCCTTGCGAATTTCTTCCAGCGACCCGGTGGCCAAGACCTCGGTGCGGATGCCGAGACGGCGGAGTTGGCGCAGGGTGGGTGCCGGGGTGATGGAAGAGGCCAGCACCAGGTCGGGTCCGATGGCCAGGATGGTTTCGGCCTCGGGCTGCATGCCGCCGGCCACGCGCGGCACCTCATCCGGGGCCGCGCAAAAAGGGGTCACCCCGGCAAGCGATTCCCCGGCGCCGAGGTGCAGGACCATGTCCGTGAGATTGGGGGCGAGGCTGACCACCCGGGCCGGAGGATCCGCCCGCACGGCAACCGCCGTGGCAAGCAGGAGCGGCCAAATCCGGAACGCGCGGACCATGGCTTAGAGATGAATCCCGGCGCGGGCCAGGGCGAGCGCCATGACCGCATAGCCGGCGGCCGTGGCGAGGCAGGCGATGGTCAGGGCGAGGTAAAACCCCGCTTTGGGCAGCAGCCACGGCAAGAGAACGAAAAAGAGCAGACTGGGCAGGACAAACCAGAAAACGCTGCGGGAAAAATCCGCGATTTTGGCCGCGTCGTGCGTCTCGAACCACATCCACCCGATGGCCAGCAACGAGACCAGCGGGAGCGAGGCGATGAGACCTCCGAGGTAGCCGCTGCGCTTGGAAATTTCGCTGATCGCCACGATGAGCCCGGCGCTGAGGAAAAGTTTCACCAAATAGTAGGTCATAGCCGTCCAAGTCTAGGACCGGGGCCGTCCGCCGCGAAGCAAAAGAGCGCTGGTCGGCTGCCCCGCCTTGATCCGGGGGAGCGGGCAAGTCAAGCTGTCCAGTTCGGATCTCCCATGAAAAAACTCCTCGTCACCGGATCCTCCGGCCTCATCGGTTCGGAAGTTTGCCTCCACTTTGCCCGCCTCGGCTGGGAAATCCACGGTCTCGACAACAACCAGCGCGCCGTCTTTTTCGGGCCGCAGGGTGACACACGCTGGAACCAGGAACGCCTGGCTGCGCTGATTAAAAACTTCCACCACCACGAGCTTGATATCCGCGACCGCCAAGGAGTGCTCGACCTCCTGGCCGGACTTAAGCCCGATGCCGTGGTCCACACCGCCGCGCAGCCCAGCCATGACCGCGCAGCGGCCATCCCATTCGACGACTTCGACACCAACGCGGTCGGCACCCTGAATCTGCTCGAGGCCGTCCGCCGCGCCTGCCCGGAATCGCCCTTCGTCCACCTTTCGACCAACAAGGTCTACGGGGACCGTCCGAACTTCATCCGGCTCAAGGAGCTCGAAACCCGGTGGGACTATGACGATCCTGCTTATGCCGACGGCATCGCGGAGGATTTTTCCATCGACCAATCGAAGCATTCCCTTTTCGGGGCGTCGAAAGCGGCGGCCGACATCATCGTCCAGGAATACGGCCTCTACTTCGGCCTGCCGACCTGCTGCCTGCGCGGCGGATGCCTGACCGGACCGAACCACTCCGGCGTCGAATTGCACGGATTTCTCAGCTACCTGATCAAATGCAACCTGGAGGGCAAGGAATACAAAGTCTACGGCTACAAGGGCAAGCAGGTGCGCGACAACATCCACAGCCATGACGTCGCCCGCTTCATCGAGGAGTTTCTCAACGCCCCCCGGGTCGCCGCGGTCTACAACCTCGGCGGCGGACGCGACAACTCGTGCTCCATCCTCGAGGCTTTCGCCCTGACCGAAAAATTCACCGGCCAAAAACAGGTCCACACTTACCTCGATGAAAATCGCATCGGCGACCACATCTGCTACATCAGCAACCTGGCCAAGATGCGCCGCGATTACCCCGCGTGGGATATCACCATCTCCCTCGAAGACACCATCCACCAAATCGTCGATGCTTGGAAATCGCGGGGGGCGTGAGGTTGTGCCATGCCCGAACTCTCGCGATTTCATGGCATCATTATCCGCATGTTCGCGGAGCCCTCAGCAGGTCATCACGAGTCCCATTTTCACGCTTATTACCAAGAGCATGCCGCAGTTTTTACCATTCGTCCGGTCGCTCTTACCGCCGGCTCCCTGCCGCAGCGCCAGCAAAGACTGGTTGAAGCGTGGGCTGAACTGCACCAGAGTGAGCTTGAAGCTGATTGGCAGCAATTGAGCAACGGGCGTTCGGCCATGCCGATCAGGCCTCTTGAATAGCCATGACTCATCCCGTCCACAGGATTACCGGATTCGAGCGCGTCGCACCCTATGCGCTTCGTCTTCGTTTTGAGGACGGCGTCGAGACGGTCGTTGATCTTGCCGATATGCTTGAAGGGGAACTTTACGGCCCGCTCCGCGACCCGTTTGTCTTCGCACGCGTCGCGCTCGACTCTGAGGTTGGGACCGTTGTCTGGCCGAACGGCGCGGACTTCGATCCCGCGGTTCTCCATGACTGGCCACTGCACAAAGATGCTTTTGCCGCTGCGGCCCAACGATGGAAATCCCGCATGACCGCCCGCGTCGCTGAAAACCCAGAGTCGGGCTCTCCTCGTCATCCGTGACCCGCAACTGATGACCGCCGACGTCAGACCGGAACCCGGCTCCAAGCTCCCCGCTCCACACTCCATGCGCAAACACGTCGACTGCCTCATCGTCGGTGCGGGATTTTCCGGCCTGACCGTGGCCGAGCGTCTCACCACGGAGCAGGGAAAGACCTGTCTTTTGGTCGAGAAGCGCGACCATCTCGGGGGCAATGCTTATGACAAATACGACGCGGCCGGGGTTCTGGTCCACGCTTACGGGCCGCATTACTTCCGCACCAATGCCCCGCGCATTGTCGATTACCTCAGCCAGTTCACCGCGTGGCATCCGGTTGATTACAAGATCCTCTCCTACACCGACGGCCGCTACTGGAATTTTCCGATCAACCTGAATACCTTCGAGCAATTTCTCGGGCGTCCGTCCACCTCGGAAGAAATGGAGCAGTGGATCGCCGAACACCGCGTCCCCATCGACAATCCGGCCAACTCCGAAGAGGTGGTGGTCAGCCAGGTCGGTTGGGAACTTTACGAGAAATTTTTCAAAGGCTACACGCTCAAGCAGTGGAGGCGTCATCCCAAGGATCTCGATGCGTCGGTCTGCGGACGCATCCCGATCCGCACCAACCGGGACGACCGTTACCTGCGCGAGGACTTCCAGGCCATTCCCAAGGACGGCTACACCGCGATGTTCGAACGCATGGTCGCGGCTTGCGGCGACAAGTTGGAAATCCTCCTCAACACCGAATTCCGGGACATTCTCCCGCAGGTCCGCTGCAAGCATCTCGTCTACACCGGGCCGATCGACGAATACTACGATTACTGCCACGGCCGCCTCTCGTACCGCTCGCTCCGCTTCGAACCTGAGTCCTTCACCCCCGAGCAGCTCGCAGATCCGTCATCCCTCCATTGCCTGCGGCCATCTCCGCCCAGCAGCGGCTCCCATCTCTCCGTTGAGAAGCCTGCTCCTCCGGGCTTCTTCCAGCCCGCGATGCAGGTGAATTATCCCAACGACGAGGAATTCACCCGCATTGTCGAAATCAAACATGCCACCGGCCAGCAGTGCGCCAACACGACCATCGTCC
>CAMBSX010000077.1 GCA_945870655.1 Chthoniobacter flavus
TCCCCTCGACGAGGGCCGGCGAGGCTTTCCCGGTGCGCACGCTGCTGAATTCGTGCTTCATGAAATCGAGGGCCTTATCCATGCCCTCCTCTGCGGTGAAAAGAATTTCGTCCATAAATATCAGGTTCCGGTGACCAGCGTGCCGATCGCTTCTCCCGTGACCGCGCGCTTGATATTGCTCGGACCCGCGATGTCGAACACCACGATAGGCATCTTGTTGTCCATGCAAAGGCTGAAGGCAGTGGAATCCATGACTTGCAGCCGCTTCTGCAAGGCTTCGGTGTAGGTGATCCGGTCGTATTTTTTGGCCTCCGGATGCGTTTTGGGATCGGCATCGTAAATGCCGTCGACTTTGGTCGCCTTGAGGATGACATCGGCGCCAATCTCGTTGGCCCGGAGCGCCGCGGTCGTGTCGGTGGAAAAGAAGGGGTTGCCTGTGCCGGCGACGAATATGACCACATGCCCGTTATCGAGGTGCCGCAGGGCGCGCCGCAGAATGAAGGGCTCCGCCACGTTGTCCATTTCGATCGCGGTTTGCACGCGGGTGGTCACGCCGAGGTCCTCCAATCCGCTCATCAAAGCCATGCCATTGATCACGGTGGCCAGCATTCCCATGTAGTCAGCCGTGGCTCTATTCATTCCGCGGTGGGAGGCGGCCAGTCCGCGCCAGATGTTGCCACCGCCGATGACCACCGCAAGCTGCACCCCAAGACCGGCCACTTCTTTGATTTCGGCCGCGAGGGCGCTGACAATCTGGGGCGAGATGTTATCCTTGCTACCCGGTTCGCGCAGGGCCTCGCCGCTGAGTTTGAGAAGCACGCGACGATACTTGGGCGATTCGGGCATGAACTGAGGTTAGCCGAGCGGGCCTCTTGGCTTGAAGCGAAAAAGCGGTGAAAAAAAGATCCCCGCGAGCGGATTCCGGCGTAAATTGAATCAGAATGAGCACGGCCCCCGTCCAACTCCCGGCCTCCATGCCGGTGATGGCCCTCTCCGGAGTGACCCTTTTCCCCAATGCGTTGCTGCCGCTCTTCATCTTCGAACCCCGTTACCGGGAGATGCTCGCCTCGGTTCTGGCCGGCGATCGCATCTTCGCCGTTGGCATGGTCCGGCCAGACACCGGGGAGGAGTCGGTCTTTCCCGTCGCCGGAGCCGGTTTGGTCCGCGCCTGTGTGGGCCAACCCGACGGCACCAGCCAACTCATCCTGCAGGGCTTGACCCGCGTCGAATTCACCGGCTTCGAACAAAAGGACCCCTACCTTATCGGCCAGGCCAGACCACTGGCCACAGTGGTCGACGACGAGGAGGCCTGCCAAGGCTTGCGGCGCGAACTGCAGGAGATTTGCACGGGACTCGTCTCCCGTGGGATCGAATTGCCGGAAACGTTTGTCAATGCCGTCGGCGAAATGAGCGATCCGTCGACGCTCGGCGATCTTTTCGCGCAGCATCTCGTCCGCGATCCCATCGCGGCGCAGGAAATTCTTTCCGAGCCCGGATTGTCCCGGCGGCTGCGCAAGTTGGTCGGCACGTTGCGGCGCGAGTGGCAACAATTTCCCCCCGGGGCGGAATGAGCAAACAGGGTATTCTCGCTTTCCCCGATGAGGGGGCCGCCCCCCCCGCGGCAAGAGGTCCTTTGACCGTAAGCCTTCTCAATCGCGCGGTCCGCGAATGCCTCGAGGGAAAACTCGGGACGGTCTGGGTGCAGGGCGAACTTTCCAATCTTCGCCGGCAACCGTCCGGGCACCAGTATTTTAGTCTGAAGGACGAAACCGCACAGGTCTCGTGCGTCCTTTTCCGCAGTGCGGCCTCGGGTGCCCCGCCCTTGCACGACGGGATGAAAGTCGAGTTGTTCGGCGACATCTCGGTCTACGAGGCACGCGGGCAATATCAAATCGTTGTCCGACGCATCCAAACCCGCGGCGCCGGCGCACTTGAAGCGCGCCTCCGCGCCCTGCAGGAAAAGCTCCGGACCGAGGGACTTTTTGACCAGTCCCGCAAAAAGCCCCTGCCTACCCACCCCGCCCGGATCGGCGTGGTTACCTCGCCGACCGGAGCCGCCATTCGCGACTTCTTGCACGTCCTCCGACGGCGGGCGCCACACATGGAAGTCTTCATCGCTCCGGTCCGCGTGCAGGGCCGTGGAGCGGCGATGGAAATTGCCGGAGCAGTCGGACGCTTCGCCGACGCCAAGCACCACAACTTTCCCGCGGTAGATGTCATCGTCGTCACGCGTGGCGGTGGAAGCCTCGAGGATCTCTGGGAATTCAACGAAGAGGTCGTCGCCCGCGCCATGGCCGCCAGCGACGTGCCGGTCATCTCCGCGGTCGGCCACGAAACGGATTTGACCACTTCGGACCTCGTTGCCGATGTGCGCGCGCCCACGCCAAGTGCCGCGGCGGAAATTCTCAGCACAGACCGCACCGAGACGATTGACCGGCTGCGCTCCATGGTCCGGCGTATCGGGCGCGATGCCAGCATCCATGTGGCCCAAGCCCGCTCGCAACTCGAACTGCGTGCCGCTTCCGGAGTATTCCGACTGCCCTTGCGCCGGATCGGCGACTGGCGCCAGTTGACGGACGACTTGCACGCCCGCGGCAGTTCGGCCGTCTTGGCCCGCCTCGCTTTGCTCCAAGAGGGTGCTGGCAGGGCGAAGGCCGTTCTCGCGGCCCGCTCCCCGGCGACACGTCTGGCTTTCTGGTCCGACCGTCTGGGTGTTCTGAATCAACGAGGCGGCAAAGCAGCGGCATCTTTCCTGCAACAACGCCGGCTAAAGACCGAGCGGCACGCCCATGCGCTGGAATTACTGGGGCCGCACCAAACGCTGGCCCGCGGCTTTACCATCACGATGAACACTCTGGGCCATCCGCTGACCTCGGCCCGCCAGGCCGCCGAGGAAGAGACGATCGTCACCGTCTTCGCCGACGGGGAAATAGTGTCAACACCGGTAGTCTGAACCCCGCATCAAGGCGACGTCGCACCCTGCGTGCGTCGTTGCTCCAACACACCGACGAGCTGCCGGGTCAATTCCGCCACGCGCACCTCTCCGGGCGGCGGGAAGGAACACGGCCTCACCAGGGCCTCGCGGAGGTAATGGAGATAGACGGGACGGCGGATTTCCACCGCGCCAAAATTCTCGAGGTGATCGGTCACCCACTGGATATCAAGCAAGCCGAACTGATGCGCACGGAGAATCCCGACCAGCGCAAGCAGGGCCACCTTCGAAGCCTCCCCGACCCGGGAAAACATCGACTCACCGAAAAAAACACCGCCCAACTGCACACCATAAAGCCCACCGACCAGGTCTCCTGCCTGCCAAACCTCGACACTGTGGGCGGAGCGCGCGGCAAACAGATCCGCATAAACCCTCGCGATAGCCGGATCGATCCATGTCTCGGGGCGGTCCGCACAGCCGGCCACAACCTCGGGGAAAGCCAAATCCACACTCACCGTGAATTCCAGGCGCCGGAGCACACGGCGGAATCCGTGTGGCAAATGAAAGCCGTCCAAGGGCAGGATGCCCCGCGGGTCCGGCGAAAACCATCGCAACCGCCCGTCGCCGCAACCCATCGGGAAAAACCCGTCCCGGTAAGCGCGGAGGACCGATACCGCGGTGAGGCGCTCGGGAGGAAAGGACTGGGAAACCAGATCCGACATGGCAACGTAACCTTTGACGCAAACTGTCCCGTCATGCAACCCGCTCATTCCGCTGTTGCCCCCGGGACGGCAGAACATTACTTACAAAGCTTCAATCCATCATGATTTCCGACCACGCCGACCCCAAGCCGCTCTCCAAAGTCGAGGTCCTCAAAGAGGCCAGCCACTACCTCCGCGGCACTCTGGCCGCCAGCCTCGAAGACCGCACGACCGGAGCGATCGCGGACGAAGACACGAATATTTCGAAATTCCACGGCATCTACCAACAGGACCACCGCGATCAACGTAGCGAACGAAAGAAGGCCGGCCTGGAGAAAGCCTTCATCTTCATGATCCGCATCCGCGTGCCCGGCGGCGTCTGCACGCCGGAACAATGGCTCAAGATCGACGCTCTGGCCGACCAATACGGCAGCCACACCCTCAAGCTCACCACCCGCCAGGCCTTCCAGTTGCACTTTGTCACCAAGGACGTCCTCAAAACCACCATGCAGGGGATCAACGGCGCGGTTATGGACTGCATCGCGGCCTGCGGCGACGTGAACCGCAACGTCATGGCCAACCCGAACCCCTGGCAGAGCGCCCTGCATGCTCCCGTGCTCGACGATGCCCGCGCGGTCAGCACCCACCTGACCCCAAGCACCAGCGCTTACCACGAAATCTGGCTCGACGGGGAAAAAGTTTCCGAAGAAGTCGAGGAAGAACCGCTTTACGGGAAAACCTACCTTCCGCGCAAATTCAAAACCGGCTTCGCCGTGCCCCCGAGCAACGACATCGATGTCTACACGCAGGACCTCGGTTTCATCGCCATCGGGGAGGACGGCAAATTGCTCGGTTACAACCTTTCCGTCGGCGGCGGTCTCGGAATGTCGCATGGCGACACCAAGACCTACCCGCGATTGGCCAATATCATCGGCTACCTCCCGCGGGAAAAGGTCGTGGAGGTCGCGGAAAAAGTCCTGACCGTCCAGCGTGATTTCGGTGACCGCACCAACCGGAAACACGCGCGTCTCAAATACACCATTGAGGACCGTGGGGTGGACTGGTTCAAAAATGAACTGGAAAGCCGTCTCGGTTGGAGCCTTGGCGAGGCCCGTCCCTTTGAATTCACCAGTTCGGGCGACCGCTACGGCTGGAGCGAAGGAACCGACGGACGCTGGTATTACGGGCTCTTTATCCAGAACGGCCGCCTGCGCGATACCGATGACCTCCCGGCCAAGGCCGGACTACGCGAAATTGCCAAGATCCACACCGGCGACTTCCGTCTCACCGCCAACCAGAACTTGGTCATCGGCGGCGTGACTGCGGAGCAAAAGCCGCGAATCGAGGCGTTGCTCCAACAATACAAACTAGATATCCCGGAGCGCGTCACCGGTCTGCGCCTCAGTTCAATGGCCTGCGTCGCCCTTCCTACCTGTGGCCTGGCCCTGGCGGAAAGCGAACGCTACCTGCCCCAACTGGTGAGCGAACTGGACGAAGTCATCGAGGAGTGCGGTCTGCGCCACGATGCCATCCTCATCCGCATGACCGGCTGCCCGAACGGTTGCGCCCGGCCTTACCTCGGGGAAATCGGTTTTGTCGGTCGCGCGCCGGGAAAATACAATATTTACCTCGGCGCCGCCCACGACGGCTCGCGGCTGAACAAACTCTACAAGCCCTCGGTCAAAGCGGAGGACATCGTCAAAGAGCTCGCACCGATCATCCGCCACTATGCCACGGAACGTCAGGAGGGGGAACACTTCGGCGACTTCACCATCCGCGCCGGTTACGTCAAGGCCACGACCGAGGGTCGCCTCTTCCACGAGGAAATCATGGTTTGAGCTGAGTTCAGACCATTGCCGGACCGGCAACTTTGCGCAGCTCCAAAACCCGGAGTAGGACGTCCTCAATCAAATTACTCGGGCACGACGCGCCGGCGGTGATGCCGATGGATACCGGGCCGGACGGCAACCAATCGCCGGTTGTCGTTTCACGGCCCGCGCGGGTGTCGAAGTGGCGGATACATTGCGGGGACTCGAGACAGCGGGCGTTGAGGACGAAGTAAGTCGGCAACTTCTCCCGGGCCATATCGGCGAGGTGCGTGGTGTTCGAGCTGTTGTAGCCTCCAACCACGAGCATCAGGTCGGGTGGTTCGGAGAGCAGGTCGAGAAGCGCATCTTGCCGCTCCTGCGTGGCACCGCAAATGGTGTCGAAGACGCGGAAGTTTTCCTCCGCGCCGTCTCGGGCCGTCACGGCGGCCCGGATACGCCGCTGCACTTCCTCGGTTTCGGAACGCAGCATGGTGGTCTGGTTGGCCACGCCTACCTTGCGCAAATGCAGATCCGGGTCGAACCCCACGGAGCAAGCACCACGAAACTTGTCCAGAAAAGCCGCCCGGTCGCCACCCTGGAGCAGGTAAGTGCAAAGAAAGTCCGTCTCCTCGAGGTCGTAGACCACAACGAAGTGGCCACCACCCCCCGTGGATCGCGCTCGGGAACTGGTGGCCCGCGTCTCTTCATGATCGGACTTGCCGTGGATGATCGACGTCACACCATCATTGGCGTATTGCCGCACCCGCTTCCACACGCTCATGACATCGCCGCAGGTAGTGTCGACGATCTGGCACCCCCGTGCCTTGATCCGCTCCTGCACCGCCACCTCGGCACCGAAAGCGGGCACGATGACCACGTCCTCGGCTGATAGCTTGTCAATATCAGCCAGCTTGCACGGCCCGGAAAGCGTGCGGATGCCCATGGCGGCGAGTTGCGTGTTGACGTCCGGATTATGGATGATTTCGCCGACCAGAAAGATATTGCGATCGGCGAAAACCTTCCGCGCCGCGTAAGCAAGGTCGATTGCCCGCTCGACGCCGTAACAAAAGCCGAATTGCTTGGCCAGACGCACGGTCACGTCGCCGAAGGTGGCCCTACCCCCCGAGGACCGCAAACGCTCGACCATGGGGCTGTGATAGTGTGATTCGACCGCCGCCTGCACCTCCTCCATAACTTCCGGTGTACGGAGATTGACTCGCTTGGTCGGGACTTCAGTGCTCATGGACAGCGTCCAATCTAACGCCGGCCGGCCCAGCGTCCAACGGGAACGTTCACCCATTCTTGCATCCGCACCCGGGACGCTTATCGTCTTGCCAGCCCAACCATGGACCGCGACAGCTTTCTCTACGCGCTGGAAAACACCAGGACTCATCTGGAACCCGCCAGTCTCATCGAAACATTCGGGTCGACCGTATTCAACTATGTGCTGGTCAGCGAATTGATGGACGAAGCCAATCGTGTCCGCCTCCGTCGCGGCACCCTGCAAGCCGAGCGCCCGCGCATCATGTCACCGGGCAACTATGCCCGCATTATGCTCGAAGGCTTCGGCGACAAGGCCCGCGAGTTCGCCGACTGGCTGGAAGAAAACGGAGAAGACCTCAAGTTCCTCCGGTACGGCTTCCAATTCACCAAAAGCAACCTACAGGAGGAAATTGTCAGCGGACAACTAGACAAAGTTGTCGCCGAGGCCGTGGATCGGGCCCGCGAAGAAGGTGAGACCCGGCGTGCCGTGATTGAGGGCGTGGATGATGCGTGGGAAGTCTCCCTGCTCAAGCTGGCGGTTGACACCGCGCGGCGCTCCGCCGGGGGCAATATGGAAGAATGGAAGCGACGCGGACTCCTGTGAAGAGGAACGGGCAAATTTTGTTTGCTCTGGTCAAAGTCAGAATCTGCCCGCCTCCCCTGACACCTGTTTCATTCTCCCCGCTCATTTCCCGCAACGAACCGGCGGATCGCATCCACCTCAAGCCGGTCCTCGCTGGACAATTCCACGGTGCCCGGCAATCTGCCGTCGGCCTCCGGCTCCAGTATCCCAAACCAACCGCACAACGGGATGACTCCGTCCGAGCCGGATGGAGATACGGCGACAAGAACAACCCCGACCCCGGTGCCCTCGGGCGGCGGCAGCGCAAAAATTCCCTGCGCATCGGCCATTACGGTCTGCAGTGGCGCGGGCAGGACATCCAATAGTCCCTGAAGTGTTACCAAGCCCTGCTTTTCGGCCGACAGTCTCTTCAATTCCTCCATCGCGGCGACTTCCCCGGCTTGCTTCGCGTCGCGCTCCGCCCGGAGTTCGGGCAGGTCGGGCATATTGTATTCCTCGCCGACGGCACAAACACGCGCCGCTTCGTCATGGGCAAGCCACGCTTCGCGGTACCGCGCCAACGCCTCGCCCGAGAGTTCGCCCAACTCCGCCGCCCGCACCTCGGCCGCGGCAAGCAATTCCCGCCAGGCAGTCGATAAATCCTCCCTCCGGAAGACGCGGATCTCGACCGCGCCGGTTTCGTCGCCGGAGAGCGACACGCGCCCGGAAATCAAGGCGGGTTCCAAATTGAGCCACCACCATCCTCCCCCTGCCAATCCGGCAAAAAGCACGGCCAGACCAACGGCACGCCACCTCCCGGCTTGAGGACGAATACTTGAGGTCAACGCAGGGGGTTCCGTATGCCCGGGCTTTGGCGGCAAGTCTGCATGCGCACGAGGCGCCAGAGAGGGCCCGGTCGCGACCGGAGGACTCGACTTCGGAGCCGGCGGCGGGGCCATCGGCACCTTGTCGGGGACAGCCCCGGCGGGAGGTATTTTTTTCTGGATCGGTTTCAAGGTCTTGGCGCCCCAGCGAACTCTACCGACGAACCATGAACGAACTGCGCCGCCGGTTCAACTCCTCGGGAGGCAAAACACAAGTCCAACGGAAGCGGGCAATACCACCCCCATTCGACTTAACCCAGCTTGGCATGCGAGCCGTCGCAGAATGGCGGAGAAGCCGTGTGCTTGCACATGCACCAAGCCACCCTCTTCTTCTCCGTGATGACCACCTTGACCGGCTTGAATCCCTTGTCCTTGTGCATCCCGTTACAAAAAGGTTGCGTGGTCGAATAGCCGCAAGAACACCACCAGTAGGTACCCGGTTCCATTTCTTCCACCAGTGGCGCTTTCTGACACACGTGCGGCTCGTTCATTACGGACTAATACCACCCCAACCCCACACGCTCAACCAGTCATTCCTTATCTGCGACCCTGACCAAACGTAATGCGGTAAATGGCGCCATGGTGAAAGCCTGCGCGGTATTGTCCGCCATCATGACAAGTTGCCCGCCCTCGACACGGAAATAGGCGCGCGGACGCGGGTGCGGCGGGGCACGCCGGTCCCAGTCGTCACCGAGGAAGGACTCGCGCCGCCCGAAGGAGAGAACACGCAGGTGCAGCAGGCCTCCGTCCTCCACCATGTAGACGCCGCTCATCAGAAGACCGCGCGACTCATCCTGCGGTTGCCAGACGGCTTCCCATGATTTGTCGGCGGAAAAAGTGTAGGTGACTTCTGGAACGTCCGGGTCTTGGTAGCTCCCGGGCAGTGTGTCGGGAGAGACTGACTCAACTTTGGTGTCGAGAAGCACCGCTGAGGGAGTCTCGACACCCTCCGTGGTCGACTCCACAATCTCCACAACCTCCGGATCCCCTTGGCCCGTATTGACTTGAGAAGATTCCGGCACGGGCTGCCCACAACTGGCCAAAAGGAAACCGGCGGCCAGCGGCAACAAAACAAGCGAGGAGCGGGACTTCACGTGGATCAAAAAAGGGAGCGGGTGACGAGACTCGAACTCGCGAGTCTAGTCTCGCCTCCTTGGGTTGGGGTTTTCTTCTGTTAATGGGACGCCGAAAACACGCTCGACACGCGCGTTTGTTAGGAGTTTGTTAGGAGCTGTATGGCAAGCGTTCACAAATTCCCCCACAAGTCGAAGTATTGGTTCGGTTTCTTCACGTCTGCTGACGGCAAACGCTACATGCGCAGCACGAAGGAGACGA
>CAMBSX010000078.1 GCA_945870655.1 Chthoniobacter flavus
GGAGGGGTGGTAGAGCGGTTTATTGCACCGGTCTTGAAAACCGGAGACCCGCAAGGGTCCGTGGGTTCGAATCCCACCCCCTCCGGTCTCCGGCGAAGCCGGGTTGAAGCTTTCCGGTGGGATGAGAACGAAGTTCGAGCCGGAGACAGGACGCCGCGCAGCAGCACAGACCAACCACGGGTCGGCCCTGTAGGGGTGGAGGCCCCGGGGCCGGAATAACTTTCGAAGTTCGAGCCGGCGAAGCCGGGTCAGGAATTTCTTCGTTTTCCTTGTCGCATTGCGGGAAGGGGACCATTCTGAAATACCGTTCTGCCAAAAAACCACAATGAGCCAGCAAGATTACGCGCACCCTGAAGCCTTGGTCTCCACCGACTGGGTGGCCGAGCATCTCCATGACCCGTCGGTGCGTCTGGTCGAAAGCAATGAAGATTTGCTGCTCTACGATATGGGCCACCTTCCCGGTGCGGTGCACATCGACTGGCGGTCCGATCTGCAGGACCAGACGGTACGGGATTACATTGCGCCGGCGGAGTTTGCCGAGGTCTGTGCCAAAAACGGAATCGGCCCGGAAACAACCTGTGTTTTCTACGGCGACAAATCGAACTGGTGGGCGTGCTATGCGTTGTGGGTCTTTCGTCTTTTCGGCCATGAGAAGGTCAAAATCATGAATGGCGGCCGCGACAAATGGGTGGCGGAGGGGCGGCTGCTGACCCGGGAAATCCCTCACTATGAGCCGGTCGATTATCCCGTGCCAGCGGTGCGGCGCGATGCCGCGATTCGCGCCTTTTACGAGGACGCAAAGCGCCATAGTGAAGCGAAATTACCTTTGATCGACGTCCGCTCGCCCGGCGAGTTCCGCGGGGAGATTACCCACATGCCGGAATACCCTCAGGAAGGCGTGCTGCGTGGCGGTCACGTGCCGGGCGCGCGAAGTGTCCCTTGGAAGACGGCGGTCAACGACGATGGAACTTTCAAATCACGTGGCGAACTCGAGAATATTTACACGCACGGGTGCGGGTTGACGCCGGACGCCGACATTGTCGCCTATTGTCGGATCGGCGAGCGCTCGAGTCACACCTGGTTTGTGCTCACTTACCTTTTGGGTTACGACAAAGTGCGCAATTACGATGGATCTTGGACCGAATGGGGCAACCGTGTGCGTGCGCCCATTGCCGTGGGGGAGGAGAACGCTTGAGGGCCAGGCAACGGTTCGGCCTGGTGCTGGCTCCGTTGGTGCTTTTTATTCTGGCCGGCTGCGTGGGCATGGACGTGGGGGCGGGTCCGCAGGGAGAAGATGCGCGAGAGACCTATGCCAGCCTCAACTCCGAACAGCTTTGGCAGCTAAGGGAGGCCTCGCGAGGAGGGGATCATGAGTTGGTGGCGACGGTCTCGCGCATGGCTTGGGACAACCCTAATTCCGCCGTCGAGCTGGGAAACTATGCCGCGGCCCTTCGGCCGGAGGCTGCGGAGCAGATTGCCTCCGCAGTGACCCGTGCGGTGGCAAGGTAAGTCAACGCCGCCCAGTCAGGAGGTAGGGACCAAGAAGGTGCGCGATCGTTCACGGGCCGGCGTCCGTCAAGCCTGCCGCATTCGCTCCGTCAGGCGCCGCCCATCTTTCAAGGCTGCGCGGTTGCTCCTGATCCGCATGATTTGAAAAGCCACCCACGAAGAAAGCAGAGCGCTCATGGCGCCGGCGAGCGTGGCGGCAAGGAGCAGGGAGAGTCTTCCTGGGGCGTTGGGCGGAACCTGCATGACAGCGACAAGAATCCCGAGGGAGCCTCCAATGACCATGGCCAGTTGGAGGGTGCGGCGCTTAACCAAGCGATAAGGCGACATGGGATCGCTCATGCGGTAGGCGGCTAAGCCGAAGAGGAGGCCGGTGATGACGGCCAGCATGGCACTGTAGGTCATCAGATAGGCAGTGAGGTGCTCCTTTTTCATCCGCGCCTGCCAGCGACTGGAGCCTTCCAAGGTCGATCCGACTTTCCGGTCGAGGTAGGGCTGTGGTGTCGCAGGTGCGCTGATCTCTGTCGGATCTGGCGGGTTTTGGCCCGAGGCGGGCTCCGCGAAGGCAAAGACCAGAGATGCCACCGCCGGGAAAAGGATGGTGGCCGGCAAAAGGAGCGGAGGACGAAGCTTGGGCACGGTTCGGGTCGGGTTCAGGAGCGCAGGGTGGTTTCGATTTCTTGGCGGAGTTTGGCCAGGGCTTGGGCGGGGAGAACGCCCTTCCAGTGGACGCAGGGGTAAACCACGGATCCGCGCCCGAGGAGTGAACCTGGACTGATTACCGCGTTACAGCCGATTTCGGCCCGGTCGCCTACGATGGCGCCGAATTTTTTCAGGCCGGTGGGAACCGAGGAGTCGGGGCCGCGGACGATGATTTCGCCGTGGTCGAGGCGGACGTTGGAAAGAATAACCCCGGCGCCGAGATGCGCTTTGTGGCCGAGGATGGAATCACCCACGTAGTTGAAGTGCGGAATCTGCGCGGCGTCGAAGACGATGCAGTTTTTGAATTCGCAGGAGTTGCCGAGGACCGCGTCGTTGCCGACGATGACGTTCTCACGGATGTAGCAACCGGCGCGGATCTGGCAACGATCGCCGATCCACGCAGGACCTTTGATCATGGCACCTTGTTCGATGGTAGTGCCGTGGCCGATGTAGACGGCATTGCTGATGAAGGGGCGGCCGATTTGTTTACCATGGATGGCCGGTTTGAGGCGGAACTGGAGATAGGATGCGATGAGGGGGAGGGCGTCCCAGACATTGCTTACCTTCTCGAACAAGGACCGGTGGTCGGTGTGCTCGAGGTCGAGGTAGTCGGCGGGGGGGTAGGTCATGAGAAGCCAAGGAGAGGCGAGTGACAGGTGGCGGGCTGACTGCCACTTGGGGAAGGTCTGAAGATGATCATGCTCCGGTGCGGGTAAGTTTGGTCCCTTCTTTGCTATCTTTGACCACCCAGCCGTGTTTGAGCAACTCATCCCGCAGAGAATCGCTTTTGGCCCAGTCCTTGGCGGCGCGGGCATGGGTTCGCTGCTCGAGGAGGACCGCAATTTCCGGCGGGATGGCGGCAGCCTCGGGTTCGAGACGAAGCACGGAGTTCAAACGCGCCCAGTAATCGAGGAGTCCGCGGGCTTGTTCCGGTGAAAGTCCACCTTGGTCCATGGCGCGGTTGGTATCGCGGACGAGATCAAAGAGGGCGCCGAGTGCAGCAGAGATGTTGAGATCGTCATCGAGCGCGGCGGCGAATTTATCTTCCACGGCGGCGGGATGCGGAGTGCTTGATTCCGCCGTGCCCGCCAGTTCGGTGAGGCGTTGCTGCCAAGCGTCGAGCCGTTGCAGGGCGCTTCGTGCTCCAGCCAGTCCCTCAAAAGTGAAGTTGAGAGGCAAACGGTAGTGGGCGGAGAAAAGGACGTAGCGCACCTCGCGTCCACTCCACCCCTTGTCCCGGAGGTCGCGCAGAGTATAAAAATTGCCTGCCGACTTGGCCATCTTCCGTCCGTCGACCATGAGGTGGGCGCAGTGCATCCACAAATTGACGAAAGTTTGCCCCGTGCAGCACTCCGTCTGGGCGATTTCGGCCTCGTGGTGCGGGAAAATGTTGTCAACGCCTCCGCAGTGGATATCGAGCCGGTCACCAAGGAGTCCGCTGGCCATGGCGCTGCATTCGATGTGCCAGCCCGGCCGCCCCGGGCCCCAGGGGCTCTCCCATTTTACCTCGCCATCGGCCGCGGCGTGGGCTTTCCAGAGGGCGAAGTCGCCGATGTTTTCCTTTTCGTATTCATCGGAGCTGACACGGCCCGAGGGGCGGAGTTCTTCCAGGTTGAGATGGGCGAGCTTCCCGTATGCGGGAAAGCTGGCGATGCGGAAGTAGACCGACTTGTCATCCGCTTGGTAAGCGTGACCGGCAGCGATGAGTTGACCGATCATGGCAATCATACGCGCGATGTGTTCCGGGTCCGTCGCGGCGGGGAAAGCGTCAGCGGGCTTGATGCGTAGCGTGGCCAAGTCCTCGAAAAAGGCGTCTTTGAAGGGCTTGGTGAAGTCGGCCAGAGGAATGCCATTTTCCCGGGCGCCGCGGATGGTTTTGTCGTCCACGTCGGTGAGGTTCATGACACGCTCGACCCGGAACCCGCGGTATTCCAGATGGCGCTGAAGGAGATCCTCGAAGAGATAGGCGCGGAAATTGCCGATGTGGGCGTGGTTGTAGACAGTCGGCCCGCAGGTGTAGACCTTGACTTTTTTGCCCTCCAGATCGAGGGGAACGAACGGTTCGGCTGATCTGGTCAGGGTGTTGTGGAAGCGGATCAAGGGAGGTGAGAGTTGAGGCAAGGACGAGGGCGGCGGGAGCGGTCAGTCGGGGTGCTCCACGGTGGCGACGGCCATGGCGGCGATGCCTTCGCCGCGGCCGATGGCGCCGAGACCCTCGTTGGTGGTGGCTTTGACCGCGATGCGGGCCGCGGGCACTCCAAGCGCGGCGGCGATGCGCTCCCGTATGATGAAAACATGGGGAGCAATCTTCGGAGCCTCGGCGATGAGGGTGGCATCGATGCTGTTGATGCGGACGCCGCGGGCGCGGGCGAGGTCGGCGGATCTTTCCAGGATGACCAGGCTGCTTATGCCGCGGAAGGCTTCGTCGGTGTTGGGGAAGTGATGGCCGATGTCTTGTTCGCCGATGGCTCCGAGAACGGCGTCGGCAATGGCGTGACTCAGCACGTCGGCATCGGAGTGGCCGTCGAGTCCCTCATGATGTGGAATTTCAACGCCGCCAAGGATGAGGGGACGACCTTTGGCAAAGCGGTGGATGTCGTAGCCGAGGCCCGTGGTGGTCATGCTGAAGACTTTTGAGATTTAAACGTAGCGCGGATCCTACCGGGGGAGAAGAGAAGCGAAATCGGCGCGACCGCTGGTCGCCGTGATGCGAAACCTGTTGGGATTGTCCAAGTGGGGTTGGAGGTCGACAACGCCACCGGCGGCGGGAACAAGAAGGAGGCCGGCGGCGATGTCCCACAGGCTGATGGTCCCTTCGAGGTAAGCGTCGAGGCGGCCGGTGGCGACATAAGCGATGTCGAGTGCGGCGCTGCCCAGCATGCGCATTTTTTTTACCCGGCGGATGGCGTGGTTGAAGGCGGGCAGCGTGCCATTGATGCTGTCGACGGTTTTCGAGACACCCATGGAGACAATGCAGTCTTGCAGATCGGTGCGGCGACTGACTTCGATTTTTTGTCCGTTCAGCTGCGCTGGTCCACCGGCTTCGACGGTCCAGGTTTCGTTGCGCATCGGATCATGGATGACCCCGGCGAGGAGTTCATTGTTGCGCCGGACCGCGATGGTTGTGGCGAAATGGGGGATGCCATAGAAATAGTTTACGGTCCCGTCCAACGGATCGATAATCCACTCGCAGTCCGCCGTTCCTTCTCTGACGCCTTCCTCTCCGAGGATCGCGTGGTTGGGATGCCGGGCCAGGATATGATCCTCGATGAGGCGCTGGGTGCGGCGGTCGAGTTCCAGTTTGATGTCGTGGGCCTGCATCTCATCGACCTCGAGCGGTTTTGCGAAATTTTCACGGAGCAATTTACCGGCGAGGAGTGCGGCGTCGACGGCCGTGGTGAGAAATTCGGACATGTTTGCTGTTGTGATAACAGATGCGGCGGGCATGGCGGACAAAAAAATCGGGAGGGGATCGAAATCCCCTCCCGTGCAACTTCGTTAAACCACTAAGATTTAGCGACGGCGTTTAGCGGCTTTTTTCTTAGCTGTTTTCTTAGCAGCCTTTTTCTTGGCGGGCTTGCGCTTCGCAACTTTTTTCTTGGCAGCTGTTTTCTTTTTAGCGGGCATCCAAAATCCCCCCTTTCAATCCGCAGTGGCGGGTTTGGAGTGTGCTTTGATTGCAACTCACAGATGCGTTGGTAGAACTGCGCGGCACAACCGTCAACGGTTTTTTAAAATAATTTCAAAATAATTTCGCGGGGGATCTGCGCATCAAGGTGCGCGCAGGGAGCAAAAAATCCACCGGTGATGTCGTGCCATTACTCGCCCCGCAACATTTTGTCCGCTTGCGCAGCGATTGCATCAACAGGCCAGAGACGCCCGGCGCCTTCGTATCCGCAAGCGAGCAGACCCTCGTCGGGTCCGATGAACGCCGCGCCGCGCGCGCGCAGTATCTCCGTGTTCTGCGCGGTCGCGGGGTGCAGCCACATCTTGCCGTTCATGGCGGGCGCGATGAGCACCGGTGCACGGGTGGCCAGCGCCACGCAGGTCAGAGCGTCTTCAGCGAGGCCGCAGGCGAGGCGGGCGAGCGCCGCGGCAGACGCGGGTGCGATGAGCAGCAGGTCTGCGCGGTCGGCGAGTTCAATGTGCCCGGGACATGAACCTTCCTGATCGTCGAAGACGCCGGTCATAACCGGATTTTTGCTCAGGGTTTGCAAGGTGAGCGGCGTGATGAAGCGTTGCGCGGAGTTGCTCATGATGACGTGGACATCATGGCCTTGTTTGACCAGCAGGCTGGAGAGATCGGCGGATTTGTAGGCCGCGATGGAGCCGGTCACTCCGAGGACAATGGTTTTGCGCGGGGACATGTCAGCTCTCTAGCGAGATGATGCGCCGACTGAGGTAGCGCTCGGCGCGGGTGATGGCACGGAATTTGGTAAGATCCTCTTCCATGGACCCGCTGATGATGGTGTATTTGTATTCCCTCCAGCACTTCATTTCGGCCGCGGCATTGTTCAGGCGGAAGTCGATCTGCTCGGCGGATTCGGTCCCGCGTTTCTCGAGGCGATGCCTCAGCTCCTCCAGGCTGGGGGGCATGATGAAAATATCAACCAGGGAGTCGCTGATGAAGGGATCCGTACTCTTGCGGATGGTCTGTGCGCCTTGCACATCGATGTCGACGAGGACGTCCGTGCCGGCGCGAAGGGTGTCGACAATGCTCTGCCGCAGCGTGCCGTAGTAGTGGTCGTGCACCCTGGCGTATTCGAGAAAGTCCCCGGCCTCGATCCGGTGTTGGAAGTCCGCCGTCTCCATAAAGTGGTAATCCTCGCCGTCGGTTTCCCCCGCCCGTGGTGTCCGGGTGGTGCAGGAGACAGCGTAGACCGTGTCCGGCGTCTGACGGAGCGAACTGCAAATGGTGGACTTTCCCGCGCCGGATGGTGCGGAGATGACGAAGAGAATGCCGAGGCGCTTCAACGGAAGAGTTGGGGGTTGGAGGTGGCGGGTGGAGAGAGGGAGAAGATCAATTGGCTCACTTATTCGACATTCTGAACCTGTTCGCGGAGGCGCTCCAGTTCCGTTTTGGCGTTGATCACGCGCCGGGTCACCTCGGCGGAGTTTGCTTTTGCCCCGATGGTGTTGCACTCGCGGAACATTTCCTGGGCGAGGAAATCCAGGGTTCGGCCATTGGCATCTTTGGCCGCGAGACCGGCGCCGAATTGTTTGAGATGGCTTTCCAAGCGGCTGAGCTCCTCGGTGATATCGGAGCGATCGGCGAAAAGCGCCAGCTCGCGGGCCAGACGCTCGTCATCGGCGGCAAAAGAAGGGTCGAGAGCGTCCAACCGCGCCCGCATGGCCTCATGGTGTTTGGCCGCAACAGCGGGTGCCGCTCTGCGGATGGCGCTGATTTCCGCGGCAAAGCTGGCAAGGAGGCGGCGCAATTCCCGCGCCAGGTGAGTGCCTTCCTTGGTGCGCATGGTTTCGAGCGAGCGGACGGCCAAGCGAGCAGCCTTGGTCAGAGCCACGGTGTCGGTTTGCGGGGCGGATGACGTCTCGCGCGAGGTGGCGGCGTAAAGGCGGACAAGATCGGAGAGAGTCGGCGGGCCGGAGATTTTGAGGTCTCTTTGCACCGCGGAAATTTCACGGTGCAGACGCCGGAAGAGGGCCATGTCGAGGAGCGGTCGTGACTCTTGGCCGGAGGAGACAGAGGCGGTCACCGTGGCCCGGCCGCGGGCGAGGGAAGGCGCGATGATTTCGCGCAGGATGTTTTCCTGCCCGGCAAGTTCGCGCGGAAGGTTGAAGACGAGTTCCGCGTTTCGGCGGTTGACGGTGCCGATTTCCACCGCATAGCGCGTGCCGCGGTTGATGCACTCACCGCGCCCGAAACCGGTCATGCTTTTCATAGAGCGGAATGACAGCGTGCGGCAGGCCGAGTGTCGAGCCTGCGGCCATTGGCCCTTGCCGCCCGAAGCCGGAGGCTTCTATGATAAAGGTGTTATGGACTCTTCCGACCCCTTCATGTTGGCCGCTGTTGAAGAGGCCCGTCAGGGCCGCGCTGAAGGTGGGATTCCCATCGGATCGGTGCTGGTGCTTGAGGGAAAAATCATCGGCCGGGGCCACAACCGCCGGGTGCAGGAGGGCAGTGTCATCCACCATGCGGAAATGAACTGCCTAGAAAATGCCGGCCGCCAGCCGGCTTCGATTTACCGGCGCTGCACCATTTACTCGACTCTGTCGCCTTGTCCGATGTGCAGCGGGGCCATTCTCCTTTACGGGATCCCGAAGGTCGTGATCGGGGAGAACAAAACGTTCCAAGGTCCGGAAGAATACGTGCGTTCCCAAGGTGTCGAAGTGGAGATCCGGCAGGACGCGGACTGCATCAAGCTGATGGAAGATTTCATCGCGGAGGAACCTGAGCTATGGAACGAAGATATCGGAGAGTGATGAGACGACCTGCCGCGTGGCTGGTGATTGGTGTGGTGGTGGCAGGCTCCTGTCTCGCGGGATATGGGGCGCCGCAGCCGGCTACCCCGGAGGCGAAGACGGGCAGTGTGATTTTTTATCATGTCGACGGAGCGGGGATCTCGCATTGGCAAATGGCCCGGATGGTGCTGGCCGGGCCGGACGGGGATATCAATTGGGACCGGCTGCCGCACACGGCGGTCTATCGCGGCCATGCCGAGGATGTGCTGACACCGTCTTCGAATGCGGGGGCGACGATGCATGCTTACGGGGTGAAGGCGCCGCACCGGGCTTTCGGGATGGATGCGGAGGGACAGCCGCCGTTGGCGCCATCGGGTCAGCGCCGCAGCGTCATGCAGGAAGCGCAGGCGCGCGGGATCGCGGTGGGGTTGGTCAATAGTGGCAGTGCAACGGAACCAGGCACGGCGGTTTTTGCCACGAGCGTGGCCGCCCGTGATGCCGGCGAGGAAATTGTGGCGCAGTTGGTGACATCCGGTGTCGAGGTGCTTTTCGGCGGTGGTGAGAAATGGTTTTTGCCGGCGGGCTTGGAGGGCCGCCATGGCAAAGGCGCGCGCCAAGACGGGCGAAACCTGGTGCAGGAAGCGAAGGAAGCGGGTTACCGAGTGGTTTACACGCGGGACGAAATGTTTGCCTTGCCGGCCGGCGCCGGAAAGGTGCTTGGAATCTTTGCTTGGGAAGACACCTTCAACGACGAAGCGGAGGAAGTGCTGGCCGAGAAAGGACTCGAGCCTTACGACGCGGCGGCGCC
>CAMBSX010000079.1 GCA_945870655.1 Chthoniobacter flavus
ACGATGCGGACAAAGTGCTTGCGCATCTTGCCGCCGATGTGAGCGAGGACAATCCGGTCGTTCGCCAATTTCACGCGGAACATCGTGCCGGGGAGCACCTCAACAACGACGCCTTGGGCGGCAATAGATTCTTCTTTGGGCATGCGATCAGATAGTCAAGCTGCTCGACGGCTCGAAATCAACCCACTTGACCAAAGAAGCCAAACGCGGCACTCCGCCGTTGTGCCAAGTCCACGGCGGATCCTGCATGTTTCCAACGGGGCAAAACCGCGAGGGACCCAACGCCGCGAAGCGGTCGGCCAATTCCTCCGTGCATGGCCACAAACCGACTGCGCCGACGTAATCGACGGCCGGTCCCATTGCTCCGGCGAGGTCGGGCGGCAGCGGTTTGACGAAGACCACCCGGTTGAGGGGCGAAGCAGTGAACCAGGCGTCTTCCTCGTAAATGACGGTCCAGTCCAGATCGGCCCCGCCCTCCCAGAGCACCACGCGCAAGTCGCCTGCCGCGCGGAACCGGTAAGCGGCGCGCAAATTGGCGATGGCGGCTTTCTCCTCGATAGCCAGCGGGCCCCGCGGATAAGTGGCACTGAATTGGTCCATGGCCGATGCGAGTTTTTCCGCATACTCGCGGGCGGAGCCCGGCTGCGCCTCCCGCACGTAAAAGACCTGCGGTGACAGGCAGCCTTGTTGGTCGAAGAGCGAGGCGTCGCGCGCCGCGCCGGGGCACGACTCGAAAAGAGGGTCATGCCAAATGACCCCGAGACTCGATTTGTGACCGTGCCCGAGAAAAGTTTTGCCGGGCAGGACACGGGCGCGCAAGGCGGCAACCGTTTGGTCGGAGCCGTAAACCACCACGGCATCCGCCGAGGAGAGCCACGCGGAGGGGAGTTCGACCGACGTTTCCACCATGGCGCGCAAATCGGCGGGCAGGCGCAGAAAGAATTCGTCGACTTCGCCGAGGCCGGTCCCCGGGAGTTTGACCAGGTTGCGGCTGCCGAGGAGCAGACCGCCAATGAGACTCTGCAGCGCGGCATGCGGTGTGTTGCCACTGACCACGTGCAGGATCACGTCCGGGGCAAGCGCCTTTGTGCGGGCCCCCCCATGGGTGAACCACCGATCCAGAGCGGAGGCGTCCCCCAACTCCGCCGCGACCCACGCAAGCAGATCGCGGGCGGAGGTCGGCCCGAGCAGCAGATGGAAGGGCTCCGCGGCGCCGGCGATGGCTTCGGCTCGTTCTGCCGTGTTCATAAGGTCAGCCATTCGTCTGCCGCGCGCGAGCAGCCCCGCGGCAGGGCGGATGGGTCGCGGCCGAGCAATTCGAAGGCATCACCGCGTTTGACCGCGAGGTCCTGCGTGCGGATCCCGACAACCGAGCCGACATTGGCCCCATCGTAAATGAGCAGGATGCCGGTTTCGCCATCGGCCACATCCCGCAAAGTGACCGGATCAACCACCACAGCACGCACCCACGGCGGGCTTTCATGCAGACCCCGCGGGCCCTTGGCGTAAAATTGCGAGCTGAGCTCGGTCATGCCGTATTCGTTGATGATATCCTCGGAAACGAGGCCGAGCTTCTCGCCAAGCATCGCGTAAAGTTCAGAACGCGCGACAACGCGGCCGCTGCCTTTATATCCTCCAGTTTCCATGGCCGTCGACCCGGCGGGAAGCGCGATGCGCTCCGACCCGAGTGCTTCGACCAAGTGAAGAAATCCGAGAGCGGTGCCGAGCAGGCAAACCGGCCCGGACAAATTGCGCAGACGGTTCAGATCAAGCACTCCCCCCGGGGCGATAAAATCTTCTTTGGCGGCGAGCGTGGCCAGCATGTGGCTGAGTGAGGAATGTGGCGCTTCTTCGGGATGCGGAGCGATGACCAGAAATGGACCGGAAGGCAAACCGGCATGACGCCACCCTTCCCTCACTGCGGTCTCGTAAACCTCCAGAGTGCGGAAGTGGTGTTGACCAAAGCCTTCCCCGGTCGTCCCGCTGCTGCGGAACGTTTGGACCGTTTCCTCGGCCGGGAAACTGCGCAGGTCGGCATGTTTGAAAGCCGACTGAGGAACGCAGGGGATATCCCGCCAGCGTGCGACCAAAGAATCCACCCCGAGACTTTGGCAAAAAGCACGGTAGGGGGCGTTTTGAGTGTAATGGAAGGAGTGCAAGCGAGACAGAATCTGGTCGAAATCCGCGGCCGGTGCGGGTCCGATCCGACGCAGGACTTCGGCTTCCCAGAGGTCAGCGGCAACCATACCGCCCATAATGCCAGCCCGAGAGCACGCGGAAACGTAATTTTGGCCTCGCGCCACGCGGCGGCCTGGGCGCATTTTTGCGCTGTGCTGTCCGATTCAAAGAATCTCCGGCTAATGGTGCTGACCGCGGTGGGCATCGCATCAGCCGGATTAGGACCGGCACAAGTCGGCGGAGAGGAACTCCAGGCCGGCACTGCTCGCGATCTCATCTTCCGGGCGGATACTGCCTACAATGCCCGGCGCTACCCCGAAGCTGTGGCCGGTTATGAGGCCTACCTGCGCGATTTCGGCAATTCCGTCGAGGCCAAGCCGGACTTGCCGCACGTGCAATACAATCTGACGGCAGCTTTGTTGCAGGTTCAGAAGTTCGACGCGGCCCTAGAGACGATCGAGGTCGCGCAGGCGCTCGAAGGAACAACGCCCGACCAGCAGGAGAATCTCTCTTTCTGGCGCGGGGTCGGCCTGACCCAACTCGGCGAAAGCGCCAAAGCCCGCCAAGCACTCGGGGAGTTCATCGAAAAATTTCCCCGGTCCCGGCGACGGCAGGATGCAGCACTCCTCGCGGCGACGGCACTAATGCTGGAAGGGAAAAAGAAAGAAGCCGCCGAGGCCTTCAACGCAATCCGCAAAAATCCGGAAAGTCTCCACCGCGGCCGCGCCGCTGTTCTCGAGCTGCACAGCCTGATCGAATCCGGTCAGGACGATGCCGCGCTCGAGCTGCTCGCGCAGGAAGGGCCGCGGCAGGAACACATCGCGCAAATCGCCACTTTCCAGACACTGGCCATGGCACTGGGGGAAAAGTATCTGGCCAAAGAAAAGCCGCGGGAGGCCATCCGCGCCCTGCAAACCCTCTGGCCGCGGGACCGGTTGGTTGCGCACCAAGAACGCCGGTTGGCGGATTGCCAAGAGCAGCTGATCGCCCTCGAGGCGTCACCCAACCCCGATATCTTCGAGCGCTCCCAAGCGCGCCAGATTGCGCGCGAAATCGGGGAGGAGCTGACAAACCTCGGAAAGATACCGTCTTTCGACGCATCCGCCCGCTTCCGTCTGGCCAGCGCTTTCCACCAGCAGGACCGCTATTTGGAGTGTGCGCTGCTGCTCAACGACATGCTCAGCCAGATGCCGCCGGACGGGGTGGTGGAACAGGCATCCATAACCGCCCTGCAGAGCTGGATGGCGATCGGGCGTTACGACAAAGCGATCGAGAGCGCCCATCTCTTTACCCGACGTTTTCCGGAATCCAAAAGGTTGCCTCTTGTTCTTTATCTGCAGGGCATGGCACAGCAGCAGGGTCAGGATTACGAGAAAGCGCTGGCTACTTTCCAAGAACTCGCAAACAAATTCCCGGAAACCGAACAGGCACCCCGGGCACTTTTCATGCAAGCCTTCACCCAATTGCTGTCCGAGAAAAACGGGGAAGCAGCGGAACTTTTCGCGGAGTTCCGCAAAAAATATCCGGACAGCGAACTCGGTGAACCGGCCGCTTACTGGCAGGGATCAGCCCTGGCCTTCGCCAAGAAATTCCCCGAAGCGCGCGAAGTTCTCGGTGCTATCCCTGCCGAGTATCCGAAAGGCGCGCTGCTCGGGCCAGCAGCGTTCCGCCGAGCCTACTGCGCGCAATCCATGCGGGAATACGCAACTGCCGAGGAGGAACTAAAAGCGTACCTGCGGGCCCATCCGGACGGTGAGGAGTCGGCCGAGGCGCAGATTCTTCTCGGCGACGCCCTGCTCGCCCAAGCCGAGTCCGAAGAGGGCAAGGCCGTTTATGCCGGAATCCCGGCGACAGACGAACGTTTTCACGAGGAGGCTCAATTCAAGTTGGCCAAAATTCTCAAACTTGAGGAGGACTATCCCGGGTTGCGTGACCTCATGCAGCAGTACCTCGGGCAGTACCCCAACAGTCCACGCGCAGCCGAAGCGCTTTTTTTTATCGGCACGGCTTGGCGACAGGAGGGGCGCGTGGACAAGGCCAAAGAAGAATATTGGTCAGCGATCAAAAAATTCGGCAACAACCCAGCCGCCAGCGCGGTGGAAGATTTGTTTCTCGCTATGGGACGTCTTTACCAAACCGAACCTGAAAAACTCGCCCATCTTGCCGATCTTCGCGCTTTGCGCACGCAGGCCGAGACGGGAAAAGAAAGGGTGCTCACCGTGCGGGCCATCTGGGCTCTGGCCCAGGCAGTGAAAAAATCCGACCCCGAACTGTCCCGCGCACTATTGCGCGAAGCCTCTGTGCTGGTTGATCCACCGTTCACGAGTCCTGTTGTGTTGGCCGACTGCGCCGGGGCGCAGGCGGACGAGGCCGGGGAGCAGACTGATGCGGCCGAAAGCCAGCGTCGGCGCGATTTGGCCAGTGGCCTATACCGCGAAATGCTCAAATGGTATCCGCGCGCGCCGCAAAAAGACAAAGCGCTGGGTGCCCTGGCCGGGTTGGCCCTCGAACAGAATGACACGCAAACAGCACTCGACTATTACAGCCGCATCGAGCGCGACACGCCGTGGTCACCGTTGATGGGCGAGGTGCTAATGACCCGCGCTCAAATCGAAGTCGGCGAGGGTCGTGTCGATGAAGCCGTTGATTCTTATACCCGTCTGCTCGCCGGAGAAAACATCCCGGGCAAACTCAAGGCGCAAGCCCTGCTCGCCCTCGGAGAGTTGGAAATGAAGCGCGACCGCCCGCAGGTCGCCATCCCGTACTTTCAGCGGATCTACATACTTTACGGAAAATGGCGCGAAGCCGCGGCCAAAGCCTACCTGCGCAGCGGCGAGGCTTTCGAGCAGGTTGCCGATTTCGAGGCTGCCCGTAAAACTTACGAGGAACTGGCCGACAGCAAAGACCTCGCCTCTTTGCCCGAAGCAGAAAAGGCCCGCGAAAAACTGAGGAACATCCCCCCCGTAAAATCACCGAAAACTTCGTCATGAACAAAATCACCCTCGCTATCGGATGGGCCGCCGCGACTCTGCCCGCGGTCACCGCGCAGGACACGGTGGAATACCTGGACGGCAACACCCGCAGGGGAAGAATCGTGGGAGCCGACGAAAGAGTTTTCCAACTGAGTATACCCGCGCCGATTCCCGGGCAGCAGCCCGCGATGATCACGATTATCCGCTCCAGTGTGGACAAAATCCTCTTCGGGCCCGATCCCGACATCGAGACCCTCAGCAAGGATCCGGTGCTCGCTCGCTTGGCTTTTGCGCGTTTGCTTTGGCGGCGACAGGAACCCTTTCTCGCCGTGCCCGAGTCCCACGCGGCCAAAGCGGGGATGCTTTACGGCGAAATTCTGCTGCTTTCCTCCGACCCGGCACGGCAGACCGAAGCACTGAACCTGTTCGAGCGCATCGAGAAGGAAGCTTGGGACCCGACCGACCGGGAAACCGCCACCCGTGGACGGCTCAAAGCCCTGCTCCGGTTGGGACGTGTCGATGAAGCTTCGGCAGAAGCGCAGGCCCTGGCTGGACGAGACGACGATCCGGGCCTCCTGCTTGAGACGAAGTTGCTCCTCGCCCAGACCCGCATCGCTGCGTTGCGCGAGTTGCTCGACGACAACCCACGTTGGAGTGAGGACCCGCCGGTGCGCTCCCAGCGCAAGCAATTGCTCGACGACGCCCTCGACTTGTCGCTTCATCCATTCCTTTTCCATGGCACCGCGCACGAGCAGGCGGCCCAGGGCCTGTGGCTGGCGCACGAGGCCTATTTGCTGGCCGGCGATACCGCGGCCGCTCGCGAAGTTGCCAGCGACATCGTGTCCATATATCCCGAGACTCGCTACGCCGGTCCCGCCAGGGAGGCGTTGCTGGAAAGCAAACCCTAATTATGAATAGACCAAAAACCCGCCTGATTCCTCGCCTCCTCCTGCTTTCAGCCTTGGCCTTCACCGCCGTCAGTATGGCGCTGGCGCAGGAGGGAGCCCCCAACCTCCCGCCCGGAGCGCCGGCGGCGGTGGAAAAAAGCCTGCTTGATTTGTTCAACGCAGGCGGCCCCCTCATGTGGCCCATCCTACTTTGCTCGATGGGGACAATCGCCGTCGGCGTCTATTGCTTCCTGCAAATCAACCAGAAGAAAATGATGCCGAAGACACAAGTGGACGGCGTCTCGCATGCCATGCAGCGCCACGATGCCAACGCCGCTTACGAATTGTGCCAAGCAGCTCCCAACGTCTTCGCCAACACAATGTCTTCCGCCCTGCTCAAAGTGAATTTCGAACGAGATCTCGCCAACAAGATCTCGATGGAACAGGCCGCCGGGGAAACCCTTGTGCAGGAGGAGACACGTCTCATGATCTGGGTCAACTACCTGAACATTTTCGCCACGATCGCGCCGATGCTCGGGCTGCTCGGCACGGTAACCGGAATGATTCAAAGCTTCGACCAGCTTGCGGCCGGCAAAAGCGAACCGCAGGACCTGGCCGGCGGTATCGGCCAGGCGATGTTGACCACGGCCGGCGGGCTCATCGTGGGCATCCCGGCCATGTTCCTCTACTTCTATTTCCGCAACCTTCTGCAGGTCACCGTCGGCAATATCCAGAAGTCGGTCACCTTCATGATCGATGTCCTCTCGGGCGAACTGAAGCTGGCCGGTGCCGCGCACGCCTACGAGGAGGCACCGCCGGAAGAGGGTGCTGGATAAACCCCGCCACAACGCACCATGAAAATCACCCGTCGATCCGACGATAATGTGGGCTTCCAGCTCGCACCAATGATCGACATGACTTTTCTTTTGCTCATTTTCTTCATGGTCACGACCAAGATTTCCAAGGAGCAGATCAAGGAGGAGATCAAACTCCCCGTGGCGAGCAACGCGCTCATTCCCCCGGAAGTCAGCAATCGCGACATTATAAGCATCGACGGCCAGGGGCGCTATTTTATCGGTCCCAACCCGGCAGACAAAAAGGCACTGGCCGTGCACCTCAAGCAGCGGTTCGAAAACTATCCGCCGCTGCGCCTCTACATCCGGGCCGACAAGAATACACCGGGCAAACAGATCAAAGAGGTCATGAAAATGGCCGCCGATGCCGGAGCCGTCGACGTTATCTTCGGCAGCTACCAATCCTAACCCATGCAAGTCCGCCGCCGCGACCAGCAACTCGTCGAGATGCAGATGGGACCCATGATCGATATGGTTTTCCTGCTCTTGGTTTTTTTCATGGTCACGGCAAAACCGATCAAGCAGGAGAGCGACATCAGTCTCGGACTTCCCGGTACGGTTTCCACCGAGGAGTCCGTCGACCTCCCCGACGAACAGCGCGTCCGTATCGAGAATGACGGCAGCATCGTGCTCAATGACTCCGTCCTCGGACAGCCCGGCGATGCTGCCCTCGACGGATTGGTCGCCACCCTCAAACGCTTCAAGGAGTCGGCTGAAGCGAACAAATCCGACGCGCTCGTCACACTGGACGCGGCCGATGGTGCCATGCACCAGCGCATCGTCGACGTGCTCAACGCGTGCGCGCGGGCCGATATCACGGGGGTCACATTCTCCGACAGCTCGGAGGAGGAATTGTAAAATATGAGCCACGCCGTCCTTGATCCCCAGGCCGTGGCCAGACTGCGCCGGCGGAAAATCATTATTTCCGTCATCGTGGCGAGCATCGCCGTGCACCTGCTTGGGGCCACCCTCGCGGGCATCTGGATCGTGGCCCGTTATCTCCTGCCAACCCCGGCTACCTTCGAAGTCAAACGGGAAATCCGTATTGCCGCCGAGGAGCGTCAGCACCGGATGAACATGGACCAGTTTGACGCCCTCAAGCCCAAGCCGACGTTCCAGGACAAAATGTCCAGCGAGCGACCGATGGAGTTTTCGCTGCCCGACCTGCCCGCCATACCACTCGATGTGTTGTCCGCCATCGATCCGAGTGGCCTTGTTTCCGACCAGCTCGACAGCCTGTCCGCTGCGGCAGGCGACGGCACTGGCGCCGGAACGGGCGGCGGCCGAGGGGGAGCAATCAGTTTCCTCGGCGTGACCAGCACCGGGTCGCGGGTCGTGCTGCTTTTCGATATCTCCAAGACGGTGAACAATGCCGCCGCACGTGCCAATCTGCCAATGGAAGCGATCCGCGACAAGGTGGTCGAGTTGATCGATTCGGCAGGTATCAACACCACATTCGGCATCGGCCAGTTTGCCCGCAATTACGCTTTTTTTGACAAAGAGCTTCTCCCCGCCAGCGATCCGAACAAAACCCGCGCCAAGGAGTGGCTCGCCAAGTGGTTCAGCACGACCGGGTCGCTCAACCGTGGCACTCCGGAATACGTGCCGGGCAGCGCGGGATTTTTGGTCGTGCTGGAAGAGGCCTTTAAACTGAAGCCGGACCTCGTGTACATCGTCTCCGACGGCGGCTTTTATCGCGGCTCCGGATCCGACAAAATTCCTTACGATGAAATCAACCGCCGTCTACGCGAGCTTCAGGAAACGCTGCCCGAGCCGGCCACCGTCAATTTCATCGGAGTGGGGATGAAGCCCGACGACCGCAAGGAGATGCGGTCTATTATCCGTTCGCGCGGTGGCGCAGGGAAATTCCGCGAACTCGAAAACTGACCAGATATTGGGCGCTGCGGCCAGGAGCGGCCGCCACGGGCCGAAACGCGGCGGCGGCAAGGGAGCAATCGGCGCCAGCCGGAGAAACAACCGGAATTCTTGCTGGTCGCCCCGCATGGGAAAGCCTAGAAGAACGCATCATGGTAGAAATTCTGGAGAAACTACTCCTCCTGCAGGAGCGAGATCAACGACTGCAAACTTTTCTCCACGAGATC
>CAMBSX010000080.1 GCA_945870655.1 Chthoniobacter flavus
ACGGCCCCGAAGCGACGCCGCAATTCGCGGCTGGAGTGAAGTCCGCGCGAGTAAGCCATGAGGCGGGAGCGCATGGCGTGCATGCCCCGGTCCGTTTTGCGCCAACGCGCCAACTCCTGCCGGCAATGATCCTCGATGAGGTCCCAACGGTCGGAGAGGGTGGGCTCCGGTGGTGCGTCCTCGCCCCGGAAAGCGGCGGCGATTTCCTGGAAAAGCCAGGGGCTGGTCATGGCGGCACGGCCGACCATGAGGCCGGCAACCGCGGCGCGGTGCCAGCGCTGAACCGCTGCGGCGGCGGAGTCGATGTCGCCGTTGCCGACCACCGGAATCCGCACCGCTTCGGCCACCGAGGCGATAACTTCCCAGTCGGCTTGGCCTGAGTAGCCCTGGGCGCGGGTGCGGCCGTGCACGGTGAGGCGGCGGATGCCGGCATCTTCGAGGCGGCGCGCATTGTCCGCCGCATTGACCGACTGCTCATCCCAGCCGGTGCGGATTTTGGCTGTGACGGGCAGTGGTGAAACGGCGCGGACGACCGAGGACGCGATGGCGGCGAGGAGACTGCCGTCGCGGAGGAGGGAAGACCCGCCGTTTTTACAAACCACCTTGTTGACCGGGCAGCCGAAGTTGAGGTCGATAAAGTCAGGTTGTTTCCAATCGACGACCGAAGTGGCTCCGCGGGCGAGTTGTTCGGGCTCACCGCCGAAGAGCTGGACGCCAAGGGGATGTTCTTCGGGGGTGAAGTCGACAAACTGCTCGGTGCGCTCGTTGCGGTGCATGATGCCCTCGGCCGAAACAAATTCGGTGGTCAGCACATCAGCACCGCGTGCTTTGCAAATGCGGCGGAAGACCGAGTTGGTCACGCCGGCCATGGGGGCGAGGAAGAGGACGGGGCGCTCGGAGCGGGGGGCAAAGCCTGGCTGTGCGGTGGCGTGTTCCATGGGAACGACCGGCGCCGGGGATGGCGCCGCTTGTTTGGTCAGGCGGTGGTGCCGAGCTGGAGGCCGAGAAGTGCGGTGACCTCCGCCTGCAGAGTGGGGACTTGGGCGAGGTTGAGGCGGGGGTTGGGGATGAGGAAGGTTTCGCCCGTACCCGCGCGTTCGTAGACCATGATGTCCGGATCGCTGCTCTCCATCGGCTTGAGGATGCGTTTGCGTTCGAGCATGAGGGCAAGAATGTAACGGGCATTCTTCGTCGTGTCGGAATTTTCCGCGATGAGTTTACGGAGAATGCCTTCCGCGTCTTGCTTGGCCAGCGGTTCGGGCGGCGGTGGCGGCGGGGCCTCGAACTTGGTTTTCCAGAAAGAAAAAGGCGCCGGTTCCAAAGGCCGCGCGGCCCAAGCTTCCTCGCAGACGTCGTCTCTCCGGAAGTTATCCCCGTCCCGGTAGAGAGCGGTGTAAAAAAACTCACCCTCTTGGAAGGGGTGCTGCGTGGCGGTGCAGGTTTCGGAGCGTTTGCGGATTTCCCAGTCTTGGTTCATGGCACTTTAGGAGAGGATGTTGGGTATCTCGCGGTTGGTCGAGCGCATCCAGAGCATGAACAAACCGATGGCACCAAAAAAGGCCATCGGTCCCCACGCGGCAAGGGTGGCGTCGATGCGGTAGCCTTTGCCCAGGGCAAGGAAGACGCTACTGGTCAGCACGAGGAAAAAGAAGAGAAGGATGGCAATGGTGATGCTGCCCATCAAGCCACGTCGCGAATAAATGATACCAAGGGGTGCGGCGATGAGGACGGCAAGAAAGCAGCCCCAGGGCAGGGCCCAGCGGTAGGCCAGCTGAGTGCGGTAGGGAGCAAGGCGCGCCGGCGTGAAATGGGCATTATTGGCCAGATATTCGCGCAACTCGGGCACGGAGAGAAAATTGGCGTCGAGGACGGAACTGCTGATTCGCCACGGGGTTTCGGAAAAATTGCGCAAGCGGAGGACCTCGAACCATCGTTGTTCCTTCACGTCGCCCTGCGGGGTGAAGTCGACCACTTTGCCTTTCTCCAGCCTCCACGTTTTGGAGGCGTGATCGTAAGCGGCTTTCCCGGCGTAATAGTTTCTCTGCAGGCGGCCTGCTTCGTCTTCCTGGAGAATCATGACCGAACCGAGACGTTCGACCGAGGGGTTGAGGCGTCCGATATGCCAGAAGCGGCGATCTTCGCGGTTGCGGAAAAGGTGGCCTTTGATTGCTTGGCGCTCGAGGTCTTGCCCGCTGGAGACTTCCTCCAGAATATCTTTCTTCACCGCGCCGGCGTGGGGGGCGGCGGAGTAGTTGAGGGCCGTGGCGAAGGCGGTGAGAAGCAGACCGAGGAGGAAGAGGGGGGCGAGGAGGCGCACCACGCTCCGTCCGGCGCCGAGCATGGAGATAAGTTCGTTGCGGCGCGACATTTGCGTGAAAGTGTAAAGAATGGCAAGGAGCAGTCCAACGGGGAGGCTCATGAGGATGATTTCCGGGACCCGGAGGAGGTAAAATTCCGCCACGCGCAAAAGCGGGGCCTTGTTCTCGAGGAAAGTCGGTGCATTCTCGCTCAAGTCAAAAACCAGCCAGATGGAGACAAAACCCAACACGCAGTAAAGGAACGGCTGGAGAACGCGAATGAGGATGTATCGGTCGAGGATTTGCATGACGAGCGTCCGGGTCGGGCCGCGGCATCTCGGGATTATCCGGCAGCCGCAACCCAGCAGCAATCCGTTTAAGCGGGGAAGGAAAAGACCATGATCTCGCTCGTTCCGGAGGGTGGAGCCAAAGCGGGGCCTGCGGCGCGGATGGACAGCATCTTCGCGCCGGGTGGATTGCTCGCGGCGGCCAACAATTACGAATTCCGCCCGCAGCAACTGCTCATGGCCCAGCGCGTGGCGGAAACGCTGGCGCGCGGTGGCCATTTGGTCGCCGAGGCGGGAACCGGGACGGGCAAGTCTCTCGCCTACCTTGTTCCTTCGGTGCTGGCTGCGATGGAGGGTGGACGCAAAGCGATTGTCTCGACCCACACGATCAATTTGCAGGAGCAACTGCTCTACAAAGATCTTCCCCTGGTGGCAAAGCTGTTGCCGGTCGAGTTTGATGCGGCCCTGCTCAAGGGACGGCAGAACTATTTGTGTCCGCCCCGGTTGCACAAGGCGCTGGAAAACCGGGCGGAGCTTTTTACCACGACCGAGGCGGTGGAATTGGAGCGCATCCTCGACTGGAGTCGACGCACCCGCGATGGATCCCTGGCCGACATGGATCCGCTGCCTGACCCTGCGGTCTGGAATCTGGTCTGCAGCGAGGCGGGCATCTGCACGCAGCGGTCCTGCGGCGGAGATGGACCGCGCTGTTTTTACCAGCAGGCCCGGCGCCGAGTGGATGCGGCGAACCTTGTGGTGCTCAATCACAGTCTTCTGTTTATCATGCTGGGGGGACGCGACCCGATGTCCGAGGACGGTCCCGGCTATCTTTACCCGAACGACTTTCTCGTCATCGATGAGGCCCACACCATTGAGAATGTGGCGGCCAAGCATTTGGGAATCCGTCTCTCGCAATACGAATTGCGTTACCTGCTTCAGAGATTGTGGAATCCGCGCACCAAAAAAGGCCTTCTTGCGGCGCTGAAATCCAAGACCGGTGGGGCGGTGGTGGCTTCGGCCCTTGATGAGGGGGAGCGTTTTTTCGCGGCACTGGCCAATGCGTGCAATTTCACCAAGGGGAAAGAAGTGCGGGTGCGCGGCCCGTTGGAACTGCCGATGGACCTCATGCGCCGTCTCCAGGAATTGCGGCAGGTGATCAAAGATGCCTCGTCAGATACCGCGGAGGAAATGCGCACCGAGGCCGCGGAGGCCTCCCTGCGTTTGCAGGCTTTTGTCGATGGTTTGCCGGTCTTTGCCGACCAGCAGGCCGAGGACAGCGTTTATTGGGCTTCACTTACGGGGCGACGCGATCAATTTACCACCGCGCATGTCACACCCGTCGACTTGGCCGGAGAGTTGCGCCGGCTGCTTTTTCGCGACGAGACCACCGCGGTGCTGACCAGCGCGACACTTTCGGTCGGGCGTGCGGACTTACTCTACTTCCGCGAGCGGGTGGGAGCCGAGGAGGCCGAGGCCGTGCAGATCGGGAGTCCTTTTGATTATGCGCGTCAGATGAAGATCCACGTGGTCAAAAAAATGCCCGATCCGCGGGCGCCGGACTATGAAGCGGAACTGGAAAAATGGGTCCGTCATTTCACGACCGAGACGCAGGGCCATGCTTTTGTCCTTTTCACTAATGCGCGGTTGATGCGGAGTCTGGCGGAGAAGATGGAGAGCTTTTTTGCCGACAAAGGTTGGCCCTTGCTCGTGCAGGGGGCGGACCGCTCGCGCCACAAGATGGTCGAGGATTTCCGGGGCGAGTCCAACTCTGTGCTCTTCGGGTTGGACAGTTTTTGGAGCGGGGTCGATGTGCCCGGTGAGGCTCTGCGCAACGTGATCATCACGCGGTTGCCCTTTGCTGTCCCTGATCATCCACTGGTCGAAGCGCGGCTCGAACAGATCGAGGCCCGCGGCGGCGACCCATTTTCCGAATATTCGTTGCCCGAAGCCATTTTGAAGCTGCGTCAGGGGGTCGGCCGCCTGATCCGCACCGCCTCGGACGAGGGAATCATCGTGCTGCTGGACAACCGGGTGGTGACCAAGTCTTACGGTAAAGCTTTCCTGCGAGCCTTGCCGGAATGTCCGGTCGAGATTGTATGAAGGGTGAAGGAATATGGCGTGGTTGGCTGGCGGCGGCGGCGCTGCTCGCGGGGCTTGCCCCGTGGTGGATGGCGAGGGACGAGGGGACTAAGTCTTTTCCAGGATTTTTGGTGGAGAGCGGAACGAATGGTGCGGCCACAGGGCCTTTCTTCCGGACGTTGCAGGTTAATGCGGGGAGCAGGCACGCCAAGTCGCACTCGGCGACTCTGGCCGAGTTGCCCGGCGGCGTCTTGGTCGCTGCTTGGTACGCGGGGAGCGGCGAGGGGGCGGCGGATGTCGCCATTTATTTGTCGCGGCGCTACGCGGACGGTGCCTGGTCGGAGCCGGCGGCGGTGATAACGCGCGAACGGGCGCAGGCGGACCTGAGGCGCAATGTCGTATCGCTCGGCAATCCTTTGCTATTGGCAGATGATTCGGGGAGATTGGGTTTGCTCTTTGTTTCCATCGCGGCGGGGCGATGGTCGGGGAGTTCGATGAATCTGGCTTGGTCCGAGGATGGGGGGCTGACCTGGGGGACGGCGCGAAAGTTGACCATGAACCCGCTGGCCAACTTGAGCGCGCTGCCGCGCAATCCGCCAGTGCGTTTGGCGGGGGGCGGTTGGGCCGTGCCGGTCTACGAGGAATTTCTGGGCAAGTTTCCCGAAACCTTGTGGTTGCAACCGCGCGGAAAGGACTTCTCGGCGGCAGTCTCGCGTGTCGAGGGCGGTGTCTACATTTTGCAATCTTCACTCGTGCCGCTGGCGCCGGCCCGTGCCGTTTCTTTCTTCCGCGACTTCCGTCCGGCCCGGTGGATGTCGGCCTCGTGGTCGGACGATGCCGGACGCACGTGGACCAAGCCGGCGGTGACCGGGTTACCAAACCGCGACTCGGGTTTGTGCGCGATCCGTTTATCGGACGGCGCCATTTTATCCGCCTTCAATGATCTCTCCCCGGGGAAACGGGAGAATTTGCGCCTGGCCCTTTCGGGGGACGAAGGTCGCACTTGGCGCACAATCGCCACGTTGGCCGAAGAGGCTGGTAGCGAGTTTTCTTATCCCTATCTGGTCCGCACGTCCGATGGCACCATCCGCATGGCCTATTCCGCACGGCAGAAGCAAATCCTCTTGGCCGAATTCAACGAGGCATGGGTGTACGAGCAAGCGGAGGCGTCGCGATGAAAGAAACTGTGATCATTTGGACCACCTTGGTGCCTTTTCTTCTCCTGCTTTGGTTCAGCCAGCGCATGAGTGGATTAACCGGAGTGTCCGGGCTGGCCTTGGCTGCGGTGGTATCGGCTGTGGCGGTTTGGTTTCCATGGTTCGGACACCCGCTCCCCTTCTGGAGCGCGAGCCTGAGCGCGAACTTCAGCGTCATCATGGTGGGTCTTCTCATTGTCGCCGTCTTTGATCGCGCGTTTGAGACGGGCATCTTTCGTCCGCGCGACTGGCGGGCGGCTTGGATCTTCGGCGCGGTGGCGAGCGTTCTGCTTTATCCCAGTGCGCTTGGGCTGGGTCCGCAAAATTTCGATGTTTATGCGCTGGGTTGGCCGTGGCTTTTTTGGGGGCAATCGGTCTGGCTGTTTGGCGGGGCGGGTTTCGCCGCGGCCCTGCTGATCTGGCGGGGCAACCGTTTCGGTTACGTTATTTTCCTGGCCATGCTTGGCTACGCGGCCGGATTCCAGGAGTCGGACAATATTTGGGACTACCTGCTCGACCCGGTTTACGGCGCGGTCTCGTTGGTCATGATCCTCTGGATGGTATGGCGCCGACGGGCGGGCGGGCCGCTTGTCCCTACCTCGGAGGGGGCGTCGGGTCGGTGATTTCGAGGAGAAGGTCCTGCTGGAAAAGTTGACCGGTGATATTGCCGCGGAGCATGTCTTTCGATTGTTTGCCGGTGAAGCGGTCGACGAGGCTGAGGCGCGAACCGAGGACTCGGACACCGGGGAATTGGGCGATCGCAGTGTTCGAGGCGGGAACACCGAGGATGAAGAGTGAATGCTCTTTGCGTAGATCCTCGAGTTTGGCGGGCGGTTCGACCCGGATGGTTTGAACGTCCGCACCCGGCAGCATGAAGCGGTAGACTTCATCGTGGGCGCCGTAGACGGTGGGCAGAACCACAGTGCGTCCGCGAACGGCGTCGATGGCCTCGCGCGAGTAGGTGCCGCGCGGCCCGTCGAACGGGATGGAGAAGAGAGCGTAAGCTAGGTAAAGCAACAGAATGGCCGGCGCAGCCAGCGCTTTGGTCCAGTCACGGCGAAACAAACCGACAAGAGCGAGGCCGGCGATGGCAGACAACGCCGGGGCGAAATACCAAGGGTAGATCGACCCCTCAGCGAGTTCGCCGGTCAGGATCAGGCCGCCGAGGAGCAGGACGGCGGTGATGGCCGCGACGGCCACGAGAGTGACCGCCAAGGTCCAGCGGGGGATTTTTTCCCAGTGCAAGGCCAGGAGCACGGCCAGGGCGGGCATGGCCGGGAGGAGGTAGCGTTCATCGCGCTGTTGGGGAAAGGCGAAGACGATCATCTGCGTCAGCACCCAAATCCAGAGCAGCTTATCTGTTTCGGCCAAGGTGCGGCGTTCGCAGAACGCGACGACAAAGAGGGCGACGAGGGCGAGGGCGAGGAGTCCTGCGTTGAACGGATAGCCGAACAAGATGCGCCAGATGCTGTAGTTACCCGCAACGAGGTTGAGGAAGTAGTTGCCGCGTTTCGGATCGAACTTGCCCGCGTTTTCCTTCAACACGAAATCTTGCAGGATGAGCTGGGGATTCGGGTCGAGCCAGAACCAGAGGCTGAAGACAGCGAGGGCGACGATACCAAGCAGGGTGATTTTCGGGGCCTCGGCGCGCAACCATTCGGTGAGGCGGTAGCCGCGTTGGTGCAGCGTCCACCAAGCGAGGCTGGCACAAAACGGAATGACGAGAGCGAAGGATTTGTAGAGCAGACCGACGCCGACCATGAGACCGAAGGCGAGGGCGAGGAGCCAAGTGAGTCCGCCTGCGCGCGGTCGCCAATACAGAAGGACGAAGAAGGGCAGGAAAAACCAGAAGGTTTCCGGGGCGGAGGTGAGGACAACGCGTCCGTAGCGGTAGGTACTGAAGAAGGCGAGAAAGACGACCGCGGCGAGAAGTCCGGTGCCGAGGTGGCCGGAAAGCCGGCGGGTCAGAAGGAGAACGAGTACGGCGGTGGCGAGGCTGTAAAGCGCGACCGGGAGGCGGAGGCGCCGGAGTTCCCAGTGCTGGCCCCAGTCGGTCATGACGACGCCTTGCCAGAAAAGTGCGGGTGGCTTGGTATTGCGCTCGCCCTCTTGGAGATTTTTCAGCGGGAGCCATTCGCCGCCTTCCGCGGTCATCCGGGTGATCTGCCAGTAGAGGTGTTCGTCCGGATTGGTTGCGGCATGTTCACTGCCAAGATTGTGCAGGTAAACAAAGACGCCGAGGGCGAGGGCGAGCCAGCCGAGGAGGTGATGCGAATGTTTCGTCATGGCGCGGGCTGGATTACTTCGACGAGAAGGTCTTTTTTGAAAAGGTTGCGGGAGACGTGGCCCGTAAGCATGTCGATGGTCTCTTGGTTGTTGAAGCGGTCGATGAGTTGAAGGCGTGTATCGACGATGCGGAGATCGGGTGAATTTTCCACGCTCAGATCCTGGAGTGGCAGGGTGATGATGAAGAGGTTGTTCTCCGCCTTGAGGCGGTCGAGCGCGTAGTCGTTGACGTGGTAGGGCGCCAAGTCGGCCTCCGGCAGCATGAAGCGGTAGATTTCCTCGCGCGCGTTGAAATTGATCGGGGCGGCGATGGATTTGCCGCGGGCAAAGTCCGCCGTGGTGCGGTCGAATTCTCCGCGGGGGCCGTCAAACGGGATGAGGAACGCCGCGTAAACGAGGTAGAGGAGCAGCACGGCTGGCGCGGCAAATGAGCGGGTGAGGTCTTGGCGCCACAGTCCGACGGCAGCGAAGGTAATGACCGCTACGATAAAAGGCCAGTAGTACCAAGGATAGAGGGGGCCGAGGCCGGCGTCATTGGTCAGCAAGACGGCTCCCAGCCCCATGCCGAGAGAGATCACGGCGACGGCGAGCAATGTGATGCCGAGAATCCAGCGCGGAATTTGGGCCCAGTGCAAACCGAGGAGAACGGCC
>CAMBSX010000081.1 GCA_945870655.1 Chthoniobacter flavus
TAGACACTAGATTCGCGAGCTTTTAGGTGGCGACCAAAGCAAGTGGGTCGGGTGGGACTCGAACCCACAACCAACGCCTTAAAAGGGCGCTGCTCTACCATTGAGCTACCAACCCTCGCATGGTGAACGCGCACTGTAGCGCGCACGGATGCAGGCTCAAGATTTTTCCCCGGAACCAAGCGACTGCAACGCCTGCCGCACTTCCGCGGCATGGTCCCCGGTCTTCGCACTCTCCACGATCCAAGCAATCTTGCCATCCTTGACCAAAAAGGACTGCCGCTTGGGCACTCCGAGCACGGGAATGGTCGGGACCCCAAAGGACTTGGTCACCGACAGGTCCGTGTCGGCCAACAAAATGAACGGGATCTGCTGCGCGTCGGCGAATTTTTTCTGCGCCTCCACCGTATCCGCACTCACCCCGATAATTTGAATGCCATCCGCCGAAAAATCAGGAAAAGCATCGCGCAAGGAGCAGGCCTGCGCGGTGCAACCGGGCGTTCCCGCCTTGGGATAAAAATAAACGAGCGTCGGGCCTCGGCTATAGACGTCCGCCAACAGAACTTCCGCGCCATTCTGGTCACGTGAAGAGACGCGCGGCGCCTCGTCGCCCACGGACAGGGCGCCCGCCTCGCGGGTCAGGCCGAGAAATGAAAGCATGAGAACCAAAGTGAATGAATAACCGTGCATGGACGAGAACTTATCGCGCCCGTGCCGTGATGCAAGGCACCGAAGGCCGATCAACCCACCCGCTTCTCCTTGCCAAGCCCGCGCCCCGTCCGAATGATCCAGACCCGATGGCCGAGCAGGAGAACCGCAGCAACTGGAGTCGCCTTGTCGCCCTCGCCGTTTGCGCCTTGTTTGTCCTCGGCGCGCTAATCGCCCTGCGTGGCCCCGATGCGATCAGCGCCGCAGCGGCCGAAGAATCCGGTCTCTGGCTGCTCTCCGGTCCCTCGTTCTGGAATCCACTCACCCTCTTGGCCGCGCCAGCCACCACCGCCTTTGCCTTGGCCGGTCCGCGCGCCTGGCAAAACCTCCACGTCTTTGTTGCCTGGTTGGCGGTGCTGACTTGGTTTTGGCCGCTGCCTCTCCGGACGTGGCGGGGTCTCGGCCCGCTGGTGCCCGCTCTGCTTGCCGTGGTCCTCTCGGGACCGGCCAGCGGTTGGAGCGGCTTCGGCCTCGCGGTCCTCCTCATGTCTGCCTGGCGCACTATAGCCTTCCACTGGTCGCCGCGCCTTGTCGCCCTCACCCTCCCCGTCGCCGTATGGCTTTCGGTCTGGCTCTCACCCGGCGGACTGCTCTTGGCCGCGGCCTTTACCATCGATGCCTGGTCACGACTGCCCCGTCGCTGGGCCCTGGGCGCCATCGCCCTATCCGTGACTTCAACACAATTCACCCCGCGAGGCTTTGGCGTCTGGCCGGAAGCGAACATTTTTCTCTTCTGGTCCCCGCAAAGCGAACTCTCCGTCGCCGCCGTGCTCGCCCTGCTCGCCGCTCTCGCCATCCTCGCCTTCGCCGCGGCCGATGCGTGGCGCCACAAGGCCAAGGGCGCGGTCCTTGCCCCTACCGTGCTGTTGATCGTTGCGGCCTTCGGACAAACCGCTCTCCTCTGGCCCTTCGCCCTCTGGCTTGTTCCCGCTTGGCCGGCGGCCGTCGACCAATGGCGGCACATCGGTTTTGCCTTCCGTTGGTGGATGCAGGCCGTGGCGATCCTTGCCGCGGCCGCACTCGTCGTGACCCCCGCGCTGGAGGCGGCGCCGCGCTGGTATGCTTTGGCCATGACCCCGGCCGCGATCCAGCCGACACTCACCCGCCTTTCTCTCCCGGTTGACGGCCTCGTCTACATCAACCCGGGTGGCTTGCCCTTGGCCCGCCTGGCCGGCCCGCTCCCCGCTTCGGTCGATACCGGCGGTGCAAAGCCGCTCGGACGCGAACCTTCCCTCTGGCGCGCCCGCGACCGCCAAACCCGCTTTGACGCGGTCTGGCTCCTCGGCGAAAAGTCCGACTATGCAGCCCTCGCCCGCCACCTCGGGGAATCTCCCGACTGGCGATTGGAAGCCGTAGATGCGGCGGGCGTGCTTTTCCTCCGTGCCCGGCAAGCCGCCGAATTCGCCACCGAGCCAGCCCAACAAATGGCGCGCGAAATGTGGGGAGGAGCCAACCGTTCCTCTTTCCTCGCCGACGCCGCCCTCTCCGCGCTGGCCGCCAACGCGGTTCCCGAGTCGGGGGAACTGTCCGCGGCGGCCGTGCGCAACTCGGACCTCTCCGCGCCCGCGGCGGCGGTCCGGGCCCGCACCTTGATCTCGCTCGGCGACGTGCGTGGCGCACTGGAAGAGAGCTTGCGGGCCGTGGATCTCGACCCGTCGCTCCCGCTCGCCTGGGAGGTCCGTGCCGAGGCATGCCTGCATGCCGGGCTGACTGACAATGCCTACGCCGCCGCGCAAAAAGCCGCCGCCCTGGCGCCCGGCGACACCGGCACACTATGGCTCGCCGCCCGCGCCGCCAATGCGGCTCGCGCCTTCCAGACCGAAGCAGAACTGCTCGAGCGCCTTGTCGCCCTCACAGCCGCGCGCGGCGGCGACACCGGATTTTACCGGCTTTACCTCGGCCAATCCTACGCCAAACAAGGCCTGGCCCGCCCCGCCCTGCGGGAACTGGGCCTCGCGGCGGAATCCCCGAGCCTGAGCGCGAAACAACGAAACGAGCTCGAGGAGGAAATCGCCTTGATTCGTTCCTCGCCCGGCGCACGCTGAACCGGTTTCTGCTTAACGCGCGGCCCAGCGCGATGTAATTTCGCGGCGTGAGCAAAAAATCCGCCCGCGTCAACAAATCACCCCTTCGCCGTTATTCCTCGCAGGTCCTTGACGGGCCCGAACGCGCCCCGAGCCGCGCCATGCTCTATGCGGTCGGTTTCCAAGCCAAAGATTTCGCCAAGCCGCAGGTGGCCATCGCCTCCACCTGGAGCATGGTCACCCCCTGCAACATGCACCTCGACGTGCTCGCGCGCGAGGCCGCCGGCGGCGCCAACGCGGCGGGAGGAAAAGCCACCATCTTCAACACCATCACCATTTCGGACGGCATTTCCATGGGGACCGAAGGGATGAAATACTCGCTCGTCTCGCGCGAAGTGATTGCCGACTCGATCGAAACCGTCATCGGCTGTGAAGGCTTCGACGGTTTTGTCGCCATCGGCGGATGCGATAAAAACATGCCCGGCTGCATGCTGGCCATCTCCCGACTCAACCGCCCCGCGGTCTTCGTCTACGGCGGCACCATTCTTCCCGGCTGCCTCAACGGCAAAAACCTCGACGTGGTCTCCGTTTTCGAGGCGGTGGGCCAACGCGCAGCCGGCACGATCAACGACAAACAACTGCAGAAGATCGAATCCTGCGCCATTCCCGGCGCCGGATCTTGCGGCGGCATGTACACGGCCAACACCATGGCCTCGGCGATCGAAGCCATGGGCATGAGCCTGCCCAACAGTTCCGCCCAGGTCGCCGTCTCCGCGCACAAGAAGACCGATGCGCGCGACGCCGGTGCTGCGGTGGTCAATCTGCTCAAGCGGGGCATCGTTCCCTCGGACATCCTGACCCGCGAGTCCTTCGAAAACGCCATCACCTTGATCATCGCGCTGGGCGGTTCGACCAACGCCGTGCTCCACCTCCTCGCCATGGCCCACGCCGCCAACGTCAAATTGCACATCGACGACTTCACCAAAATCGGCCGCCGCGTCCCCGTGCTGGCCGACCTCAAACCGAGCGGCAAATATCTCATGTCCGAACTTGTCACCATCGGCGGCATCGTTCCGCTCATGAAACAACTCCTCTCGGCCGGCCTGCTCCACGGCGACTGCCTCACCGTGACCGGCAAAACCCTCAAGCAGAACCTCGCGCCCTTCAAATCCTACCCCAAAGGCCAACAAGTCATCCGACCGCTCAAAGATCCGGTCAAAAAAGACAGCCACCTCGTCATCCTCTACGGCAACCTCGCACCCGGCGGGGCCGTGGCGAAAATTTCCGGCAAAGAAGGCGAGAAATTCCGCGGCCAAGCCCGGGTCTTCAACTCGGAAGAAGCCGCCCTCGAAGATATCCTCAAGGGCTCGGTGAAAAAGGGTGACGTCATTGTCATCCGCTACGAGGGACCCAAGGGCGGCCCCGGCATGCGCGAAATGCTCGGGCCCACCTCCGCGGTGATGGGCAAAGGTTTGGGCAAAGATGTGGCCCTGGTCACCGACGGACGTTTCTCCGGAGGCACCCACGGGTTCGTCGTCGGCCACATCACTCCGGAAGCCTTCGATGGCGGGCCGCTTGCGCTGGTCAAAAATGGCGACACCATCGAGATCGACGCGCTCAAGCACCGCCTCACCCTCGACATTCCGGCCGCCGAAATGAAGCGGCGGAAGGCCAAGTGGAAAAAACCCGCCCCGCGCTACCGACGCGGTGTGCTCGCCAAATTTGCGGCCAGTGCCACCAGCGCCTCAACCGGTGCCGTGACCGACGCCGGGCTCTGATGCTCCGCTCGGTCATTTTCGACTGGGACGGGGTCGTTGTTGACTCCTCGGCCCACCACGAGCGCAGTTGGGAACTTCTGGCCAACCGGCGCGGACTCCCGCTGCCGCCCGACCATTTCAAGCGTGGCTTCGGCAAAAAGAACGATGTGATCATCCCCGACCTCGGTTGGGCCCGGGCTCCCCGCGAAGTGGCCGAGCTCGCAGAGGAAAAGGAAGAAACCTACCGCGCGCTCGTGCGCAAAAAAGGCATACAACCACTGCCCGGAGTGCGCGAACTCCTTGCGGCCCTGCGGGCCCGGGAAATCCCCTGCGCCATCGGATCGTCGACCGAGCGCGCCAATCTGGATCTTCCCCTCGACCTGATGGGCTTGCGCGACTTTTTCCGCGTGATCGTTTCCGGCGAAGACGTCGTGCACGGCAAACCGGATCCCTCAGTCTTTCTCCTCGCCGCGGAAAGACTCCGCTTCGCACCAGCCGAATGCGTCGTCATCGAGGATGCGTTGGTCGGCATCGAGGCGGCCCGGCAAGCCGGCATGCCGGTCGTGGCTGTGGCCACGACCAACCCGGTCGACGCCCTCGGGGCCGCCAATGCCGCCGTGCCCAGCCTGGCGGAGGTCACGCCCGAACTCCTCGCCTCGCTGGCCCCAGGCTGAAAAAGTTTGTCCTGCGGCTTGCGCGGCTGCGCTTTCGGTGGAACATTGCCGGATATGCCGAAGACGACGAAAGTCTCGCACCGTCTCGAACTGCACCTCCCCTACCATGGCCCCGCCTTGCGGACCATTGCGTGCTTGATCGAGGAAAACCTCGCCTGTCATCCCTCACCCAATGCCAAACTCGAAGGCCTCGAGGGGGAATGGGGGGCGGACATCGCACAGTCCTGGGCTGCCCTGCATGACCTGAAGGAGCAGCTGGAGGTCGCAGCCGATCACGTCGATTCCGCGCTGGAAAGTGCTGACTGTTAGCCGCGGCCCGTTCCGGCATCGACGCCCCGTAGCCTCTGCGGCAGCTTGACCGGATGCCATCCGAGTTGCTCAAAGCAGTGGCTTTGCCTCTGGCCCTCTTTGCCGTGCTCTTCGGCATGGGGCTGAGTTTGGTGCCGGCAGATTTCCGCCGCGTTATTCTCTCCCCCAAAGCGAAAATCGTCGGCCTGACCTGCCAGCTTGTCCTGCTGCCGCTCGTCGCCTTCACGCTCGCCCTTGCTTTCGGCCTACCCGGCGAGTTGGCCGTCGGTCTGATGGTTCTCGCCGCCTGCCCGGGTGGCCCCACGTCGAACGTCATCACCCACCTTGCCAAGGGCGACACCGCGCTCTCCGTCACCCTGACCGCCATTTCCAGCATGGTGTGCGTTTTCACCATTCCCTGGATCGTCGCCTTCTCCATGGACTGGTTTCTCGGCAGCGGCGCCGCAGTGCAATTGCCATTTTGGAAAACGCTCGGACAACTCACCCTTGTCACCATCTTGCCCATCGTCTGCGGTATGGCTGTTCGCTCGGCCCGCCCCTCGTTCGCACAGCGCTTGGAACGCCCGGCCGCTGTCTTTTCGCTCGTCTTCCTCGCGCTCATCATTGCCGCTGCCGTTCTGCGGGAAAAGGACCTTGCCCACCAATTTGCCACCGCTGGTCCTGCGGCGATTACCCTCAACCTTGCCGCCCTGACCCTCGGTTTCGCCGCCGGTTGGGTGGCCGGGCTGCCCCGCGCCCAGAAAGTCACCATCGCGGTGGAAACCGGCATTCAGAATGGCACGCTCGCCCTCGCCATCACCCTCGGCCTGCTCGACAGCGCCAGCATCGCTATGCCCGCGGTCGTCTACAGCCTCTTTATGTTTCTCAGCGGTGGCCTGATCATCTGGTGGTTTGGCCGTCCCAACGGGACAGTGGCAAAAACGCTCTAGCCGGGCCTGCGGGTCAGCCTCCACTCAGGACCTCCTGTCATGGGGGATAACGAACTGGTTCCCGCCAAACGAAGCTCGCTGCCGGCGCGTTTGCTTCAACCCTTTCTCACGTCTTCACGCACTTCCTGGACGTAACTCACGGCAATCAGTGCCGAATTCACCGTGGTCTGATCGAGCAGGTGCCTCATGTCGACAAATTCACCCTCCTCGACCACCCGACGCATCTCGACATCCATGTCCTGCGTCCCGCCGGGCGACGGGGCATGGCGGAAAAAGACGGCGTGATTGTGCAGCACTTCATTCTGGGCGGCTTTGTTCGCCGGATTGAGATAGAACATCCGGCGGAGCCGGTCCTGGTCGATCTGCGACAAGTCAGCGGTCAAATCCTCCCCCGCCCCGCAAATCAGGGCGGTTGTGCCCTGGTGGCGCGGGGTTTTGTCCGACTCGAACCACGTGTCATAGTTCGATACATCGGTGATCATCTTGCCATTGGCCGGTCGGTTGGTCAGGAGCGGCGACTTGGTAAGGCCGGCCCCGAAGGCCTCGCGGATCTCGGCCCGCATGGCCAGACCGAGCACGCCACGGTAATCCGCACGCCGCTCCTTGGCCTGGTCGAAGAGGGCGCGGTAAATGTCGCGGATGGTGGCCGGACGCCCGGGTGCGGCGGTAAATTCGACGAACTCATTGAATCCCCCGCGGATACTCGCGTTGAATCCCGTGCGGAGTACGACACTGGTCGAGGCTTTGCGCGGGATCATGTAGTCAGGGGTGTCGTTTCCGTCGGTCGGCAGCCAGACCATGGTTCCGGCCAGCATGACGGCTTCGCCCATGAGCGGAAGGTAGTCCCCGGGACTCCCTCCCAAGGCGCCAAGACCGAGCGAGTACTCCGTTTCGAAAAAGGGCTTGTCCGTGACCAATTCCGGGGTAATCGCGCAGTCGATGACGTTGGCAATATCACCAAGGATATCGATCGTGCCCACATTGCTCCCCACGGTGTGAAAAACGAACGTGCCCGCCTCCGTTTCGCTCGACTGGCCGCGCCGCGCGGAGGATCCGGACGGCTGGAGAGCGCGCACTGCCTCGTCCACCTTGGCGTACGCAGGGATCAGGCCGGAAAGTCCAGACATCTCGATGACGGAGGCGCAAAAAGGCTGGAGACCGGACAAGGCGAAGGCGGATCCGGATGCCGCCGCGGACTTTTGCACCATGACGAGGAGACGCACGCCGGCGCTGCTCAAGTAGGAAAGCCCGGCGCAATCGAAAACGGTCGGCACGCCAAGTTCAAGTGGAGGCAACACGCGCTCCGCTTCCTTCGCGCCAAAGCCGTCGAGCCGGCCGGTGAATTTCGCCACCCGGACCCCGCAGGTATTCTCCAGGCTGATCTTCACAGGTGCAAAGTCCGCTTCAAGGTCAGCACATTAAAGCCGGCTTCGCGCCGGTAGGCCTGGCTGTCGGTCAACTTTTTGCAGAAGTGGACGCCGAGTCCCCCGATGGGACGCTCTTCGGCCGGTAGAGTGACATCCGGATCCGCGCGGAGCAGCGGGTTGTATTCCGCCCCACGGTCGGTCAGGACGATGCTCAGCAAGCCGTCCTCCACCGACAAATCCAAGGTGGCCGCATGCTCCCGGTCCGGCACACCGCCATAGTCGATCACATTGGTCACTAGTTCCTCGGCCACGATTTGCAGCGCGAAAAGATCCTTGTCTCCCAGTCCCGCGGCGGCGGCGAATTCCGCAGTGAAAGGCTCGAGCTTCTGCAACTCGGCACGGTCGGCAAGAAATTGGGCGGAGGCTTTCACGGGAAAGACAGTTCGACCAACGACACGTCGTCGTCAAACACCGGTTGGCTGTTGAGCGCACGCAGTTGCTCCATAGTCCAGGCCGCCGCGTTCTCCTGAGGCGCGCGGGCCAGCAGTTCACGCAGATCGTCGTGCGACATCATCGAGCCATCGTGCCGCACGATCTCGTAGGCCCCATCGCTGAACACGAAAAGGCGCGCGGCCGGCGGGATAACCGCTTCGGCGGAGGCAAAATTCATCCCCGGCATGGCGCCGATGACGGGTCCCTTGGCCGCGAGGACCTCCGTGGTTCCGTCGGCCCGCACGAGAATGGACGGCGGATGACCACCGCCCGCAAAGCGCATGCGGCGCGTGGACGGGTCGTAAATACCGCACCACGCGGTGAAGAACATCTCGCCGTGTTTCTCCATGGGGAACGCGTTGTTGAGCCCGGTGAGCACTTCACCCGGATCGGAAAAATTCACTCCGGGCAGAGATTCGGCACGGATGACGTTGAGCACGCTGAT
>CAMBSX010000082.1 GCA_945870655.1 Chthoniobacter flavus
ACACCGCGTGGGAACAAACCGCTTGGGGGCGCATGGCCGGGCTCTTCCAGAGCGTGACCTCCCTGCAGCCGCGCTCCCTGGTCTACTGGGACCTCGCCAGTTGGCACATGGCTTGGAACGCCTCCGTTGCCGCGCGGGAAAACCCGAAAGAGCCCAGCGAATTCCTTCGCCAGCGCGCCGAACGGGAATACCACCGGCTCGGCCGCGACTTTCTCCTGCGCGGCATCGCCAACAACCCGGACCAACACATCCTCCACGAAAGACTCGGCATCATGCTGCGGGACAAATTCAATGACCCCTGCGGGGCCGCCGATGCCTTCACCGCGGCCGCGGAAAAGCCCGGCGCCCCGCCCTACGTCAAACGCCTCGCCGCTTACGAATTGGCCGCCTGCCAAGGGCGCGAACGCGAAGCCTATGACCGACTCCGCGCCATTTACCTTCTCGGCGAAGCAGAACGCATGCCCCGCGTCATCACCCTGATCAACGAACTGGAAGCACAACTCGGCATCCCCGCCGCCGATCGCCTTGCTCCCCCGGAAGCGCCATGAGGCCACGTGATCGGGATTGCCACGGGGCTTTGGCCATCGGAGTCTGACCCCCGCACCCGCGTCCCATGCGCATCGCCATCTTTGGTGACATCCACAGCAATCTCGAAGCCCTGCAGTCGGTCCTGGCCGACGCGCAGACCCAGGGGTGCACGCACCACATTTGCCTCGGCGATTTGGTCGGCTACAGCGCCGACCCGGTGGCCTGCATCAACCTCGTCCGTTCGCTTGATTGTCCGGTGATCAAGGGAAACCACGACGAACAGGCGGCCATGTCCGGCTCCCTCGACGGCTTCAGCGAACTCGCCGCCACCGCCATGAACTGGACGCGTGGCCAGATTGGCGAGCAGGACAAAGAATGGCTCCGGTCGCTCCGCCTCCAGCGGGTCATCCGCGATTTCACCGTGGTCCACGCCACTCTCGATACCCCGTACAAATGGGGTTACATCGTCACCCCGGGCGACGCCGCAGCCAGCTTCACCTATCAGCACACGCCGGTCTGCTTCTTCGGTCACACCCACGAGCCCTTCCTTTTCTCCACCGGGATTGTGGTGCACAAAAAGACGTTCGACCAAATCAAGCTCAACCCCGGCAAACAATACCTCATCAACAGCGGCAGCGTCGGCCAACCGCGGGACCATGACTGGCGCGCCGCCTATCTCATCTACCAGCCCGAAACCCTCGAGGTCGAACTGCGCCGCATTCCTTACGACATCGAAACCACCCAGCGCAAAATCCTCGAAGCCGGTCTCCCCGCCGAACTGGCCGAACGTCTCGCCCTCGGCAAATGATTGCCAAAGCCCCTCAACGCGTCCTCATCCTCAAGCCCAGCTCGCTCGGTGATATCGTCCATACCCTGCCGGCCGCGGCCGCCTTGCGCGCCGCCTTCCCGTCCGCGCACTTCACGTGGATGGTCAACCCGGAGTGGGCGCCGCTTCTTCAGGGGAACCCGCATCTTGACGAAACTCTTATTTTTCCCCGCAGCGATTTTCGCGGGCCGGCCGGATGGGTCCGATTTCTCCGCTGGCGGCGCGATTTGGCCAAGCCATACCGGCCCGACCTCATCCTTGATTTCCAGGGACTCCTCCGCACCGCTTTGGTCGCCCGTGCTTTCCGGGGCGTCCCGGTCATCGGACTCTCGGACGCCCGTGAAGGTGCGCGCTTGGCCCAGACCCGGACCGTCCCCGTCAGCCCGAAGTCCCATGCCGTCGAACGCTACCTCGCCCTCGCCGCGGCCGCCGGGGCAAGCCTCGCCGGACGGCCCGTCTTCCATCTTCCGCCCGGCGACCAACCCTCCGACCCGATTCCGTCCGCGCCATACGTGGTCTTGCACCCTTTTTCCAGGGGCCGCGGCAAATCGCTCCCCTTCGAATCGGTCGCAGCCTTTGCTCGGGCGATCGATTGCCCGGTCATTCTGGTCGGTCGCGCCAGCAGGGAACTGCCCGGTCTCCCGCCCAACGTGACCAATCTCCTCAACCGCACCAGTCTGACCGAACTCCTTTGGATTCTCCGCCGGGCCGACTTTGTGGTCAGCGTCGACAGCGGGCCGATGCACCTCGCCGCCGCGGTCACCGATCAGCTGCTAGCCGTTCACACTTGGAGCGATCCTTGCCAGGTCGGCCCCTACCGTCCGGGCAGCCATGTGTGGAAGGGCGGTAACTTCTTTCCCGCCCTCGACCCCCTGGCCTCCTCCGCTCCGACCGTCATCCCCAGCCCGGACAACGCCACAACCATCGCCCGCTGGGTGCGAGTGCAAATGGAGCATCCCCGGGCTAGGCCCCCGGCAGGGACACAGCCCGCCGGCTGATTTTGCGTTTGACCAAGGCCAGCGCCTCCCGCGCTTCCTCGACCCGCAACAAAGCACAGATCGCAAAATAAACGGCCGCCGCTGCCCCAATGATGGCCAGCAACGACCAGGCACGGTCGACCAGCGATTCTGCCCCCAACCACGGCGCCAGCCATTCCCGCCCGAAGATGCACACCGCAGCCAGGCCCGCCGCCGCGAGCAGAATCCGCCCGAAAGAGCCAACCGCCTTGAAGGTCTCCATGCCCCCCGCCGCCCGCCGCATGAGGAAATAAAGAATGAAGAAATCGATCGTTGCGACCAGCCCGGTGGAAAGAGCCAGCCCCTTGTGTCCCAGTCCCATGCGGAAGGTCAGTTGCCAGTTGAGGACAATGTTCAAGGCAATACCGAAAAAAGTCACCAGCATCGGCGTCCACTTGTGGTCCAAGGCATAAAAAGCGGGGGACAATACCTTGATACACGCATAGCCCATCAGACCGACCGCGTAAAATTTCAGCGCCGCCCCCGTCTGCATCGTATCCCCCGCAACAAACTTCCCGCGCTGGTAAATCAAGCCGATGATCTCATCGCTCATCAGCATCAATCCGAGGGTGGCCGGCAGGGTGAGGAAGAGGGCCAGACGGATCGCTTTGGCCAGCGTCTCGCGGAAATGCGCCATGTCGCCGCCGGCCGCGATCTTCGCCACCGCCGGCAAAGTGACGGTGGCCACGGCCACGCCGAAAATACCGAGCGGCAATTGCATGAGACGGAAGGCATAGGAGAGCCAGCTGACCGCGCCATCCCCGAGGTAGGAGGCAAAGATGCTATTGACCATCACGTTGACCTGCACCGCACTGGCCGCGATGACCGCCGGGAGCATCAACCACAAGACCCGCTTGACCTGCTCGTCCCGCCAGCCGAAGTCAAAGTGGAAGGCGAAGCCGACCTTTTTCAAGCTCGGGATCTGCACCGCGAGCTGCAGGAAGCCGCCGATCAACGTGCCCACGGCCATGCCAAGCAGAGCGCGCGGACCGAACGTCGGGTCGATCATCCAGGCCAGGGTCACGCCGCCGAAAATCGACCCGAGATTGTAAAAGCTGGAAGCCAGGGCCGGAATGCCAAAGACGTTGCGCGAGTTGAGCATGCCCATGACCAGTGCGGCCAGCGACACCATCAAAATAAAAGGGAACATGATGCGTGTCAGTTCGATCGCGAAGGCCGACTTGTCCGCGTCGAATCCCGGGGCGAGCACGACAATCAGCGCCGGCGCAAAAATGATCCCGAGCAATGTGACCAAGGACATGAAAACAAGGACCATGGTCGCCATCTTCCGCGCCAGCTCCCACGAGGCCTCGTAGTTTTTTTCCACGCCGAGCTTGGAGAACACCGTGACAAAAGCCACCGACAGCGCGCCCTCGGCAAAGAGGTCGCGGAGCAAATTCGGGGCTCGATACGCCGTGATGTAAGCGTCCATCCCCCGGCCCGCCCCAAAAAGGGCGGCAAAAATCAATTCGCGCGCCAACCCGAGCACACGACTCAGCATGACGGCCAACGCGACGATACCCGCCGCCCGTGTGTTCAGCTTTTCTCTAGCCATGCGCCGCCCTGCGTAGCCGATCCATCATAGCCATGCCCAGCCCCGATTCGGGAATGGTCTGCGCGTAAATCCGCGCCACCCCGCACGCATCGAGCCGGCGCAAGGCGGCAAAAAGAAGCGGAGCTGCCTCCGCAGGATCCGAGGGCAAGACCTCGGCCGCGGCAAAACCCGGATCGACCGCACCGAAGGCCAACACACCGCTGGTCGAGGCATCTTCCGGCCGTGCCGTGTCATGCGACCACAAACGCAAGGGCGTGCGCGGTGCGTAATGACTCTCGAGCATGCCCGGCGCGGCCACCGGCCCGCCGCCCGCGATCCGCTCAACCGGCGCAAACTGTTCCAGTTCTTCCACCGTGACCGGACCCGGACGCAGCAAGACAAGCCGCCCCTCCGCCAGCCCGACAATGGTCGACTCCAAGCCGTGGCGGCAAGGGCCGCCATCGAGCACGAGCGGGATGCGGCCGCCCAACTCTTCGACCACATCTTCCGCCGTCACCGGACTGATCCGGCCGAAGCGATTCGCGCTCGGCGCAGCCACCGGCCCGGCCAATTCGGAGACGAGCGCCGCCATGACGGGATGCGCACTGCAGCGCAACGCCACGGTGGGCAAACCCGAACGCACCAAATCAGGCACAACGTCACGCGCAGGGAAAATCAGGGTCAACGGCCCCGGCCAGAATTCAACCGCCAGCTTTTGCGCCAACCGGGCAGCCGTGGCGCCCGGTTGGGCTAGCCTGTCAATCCACGAGACATCGGCCACATGCACGATGAGCGGATCAAAAGCCGGACGCTCCTTCGCCGCAAAAACTCTGGCGGCAGCCTTGGCGTTCAACGCATCGCAGGCCAGACCGTAAACCGTCTCGGTCGGCACAGCCACCACCTCTCCGTCGCGCAGGAGCGACGCAGCCGCGCCGGCCGCCAAGGCAATTTCCCGCGCACTTCGCGCGGCGAGGCGGCGCGTCTTCATTGGGCTTCTTTATATGGTCTCATTATCTGTAAGTATTTCTTGCCTAGTAATTTGACAAGTAATGACTACCCATTGGGAGTGCCTCTGAACCCGCCCTGCCGGACGCGGCACGATGACCGGGCCGGTTATCTTTGCCAATAAGCATTTGACCATTCCGCACCGCTCCACCATATACCGCATCGGGCGCAGAGTATCGCGTCAAAAACCAGCCCCGCCTGCATGCCCCAAGGAATAGTAAAATGGTTCAACAACAAGAAGGGATTCGGTTTCATCGCCGACCCCGGCGGAGCCAGCGCCGATATCTTCGTCCATTACTCGGAGATTCGCGGCGACGGTTTCAAGACGCTGGAGGAAGGTGACAGCGTGGAGTTCGAGCTCAGCCCGAGCGACCGCGGACCGAAAGCCCTGAATGTGGTGAGAATCTGAACGTGTTTCGCAACCTGGTCCTCGTCGGATTCATGGGATCCGGCAAATCCAGCGTCGGCCGGATCTTGTCATCCCTCACCGGCTTCGCCCTGGTCGATACCGACACCCTCGTGGCCCGCGAAGCGGGTCAATCCATCCCCGTTATTTTCAAAGAGCACGGCGAAGAACATTTCCGCGCCCTCGAAACCAAAGTCCTGCAAGGCCTCGTCGGACGCATCGGCTTGATCGTGGCCACCGGCGGAGGAATCATCACTTCGGCAGAAAATCGCGAACTCCTCCCGCAAATCGGCCCCGTGGTCTGGCTCGATGCCAGCCCCGAGCATCTTTACCAGCGGGTCAAACACAGCAACCGTCCGCTCCTGCAGACCGCCGACCCGCGTGGCACCTTGGAAAAACTCTACGCCGAACGGGAATCCCTCTACGCCGGGACCGCTGCCGTCCGCATCGACTCTGCCGCCCTCACCCATCGCCAGACCGCTGAAGCCGTCCTCGCCCACTTCCAGCAGCAAGCCCAACAGCAATAATTCCCGTAGTTGAAATTGAAAAGGCACGCCGCTAATCTTTAACCATTCCTTATTGCCTCGTGGTGTAACGGTAGCACTGCAGATTCTGGATCTGTGTGTCATGGTTCGAATCCATGCGAGGCAGCCATCCGCAGGATGGTGAAATTCGTCCTATGCCACGCGCGATGTTCTTGCCAAAAAAGACCGCGCGGCTCCCCGGATCACCCTTGGAGACAACCGCGCCCCGGGATAACGCGTAAAGACTTCCGCGCCTATGCGACTGTTCCCAGAAATCATCGAACCATCAAGGCCCACAACGGGCCCGGTGGCACGGCAGCCGTGGGGTTTTCCTCGCTCTGTCCCTTTTCACCCTGCGACGCGAATCGAATGAACATCCCCACGCAATGTCCCTTCAGTGGCCGGAGCCTCACGCCCGACGACTCCCCGCTCCTCGCCGACGAAGCCGGTCGCCCCGCTGATCCGGTCGGGGCCGCGCTCGCCTTCCTCGACCAATTTGCGCGCGAAGCCCAAATCGCCCCCGATGCCGCCCGAGGCAAACAGGTGGCCCAAGAAATCCGGCATGGCGGCTTCTACCGGCAGACCCCAGAAGAACTCGCCTTCGCCTGCCGCCTCGCCTGGCGCAACAGCCGCCGCTGCATCGGGCGCCGCTTCTGGGAGTCCCTCGATGTGGTCGACGCGCGGGACGTCACCACCGCCGAGGGAATTTTCGAAGCCTGTGTTGCCCACCTCCGGCGCTCGACCAATGGGGGACGCATCCAACCGCTCATCACTGTCTTTGCCCCCTCGGGGCCGGACGTTCCGGGGCCACGCATCCACAATTACCAACTCATCCGCTATGCCGGTTACCGCGCCGCTGATGGCACCGTGCTGGGTGATCCCGCGGAGATAAACTTCACCGCGCGCCTCCTCGAGGCCGGTTGGATCCCGCCCCGCAACCGCTCGGCCTTTGACGTACTCCCCCTCCTCATTGAAGTCCCCGGGGAAAAGCCGCGTTTCTTCCCCGTGCCGCCGGATGCTGTGCTCGAGGTTCCCATCACCCACCCGACCCTGCCTTGGTTTGCCGACCTTCACCTGCGGTGGCATGCCCTGCCGGCGGTTAGTAACATGAGCCTTGAGACCGGCGGCGCACGCTACACCGCGGCGCCCTTCAGCGGTTACTACATGGTCACCGAAATCGCCGCCCGCAACTTCGGCGATCCGCATCGCTACAATTTGCTGCCTGTCGTGGCCGACCGCCTCGACCCGCAACTCCGCTCGCAAGATCCTTTCTGGCGCGACCGCGCCCTCGTCGAACTCACCGCCGCCGTACTCCATTCCTTTCGCCTCGCCGGCGTCACCATGGTCGACCACCACACCGCGTCACGCCAATTCATGGACCACCTGGCCAAAGAAAAAGAGGCCGGCCGTCCCGTGCCCGGCGACTGGTCCTGGCTCGTGCCACCCATTTCCGGATCCGCCAGTCCCGTCTTCCACCGGGCCTACGATCCCCGTCGGCGCTTGCCGGATTTTGTCTTGGAACCACGGAAGTCCTGATAGGGTCACACGGTGGCAGGTTGGTCGCGACCGCTCCGCGGCGTCGGTTCGCCCGCCCTCGGCCGCTCAAGCTCCGCCGCTCCACCTCCATGGCCCCAATGAAACTCCGCAAACGCCTCCTCACGCTCGCCCTCGTGCTGGCCGTGCTCGGCCTCGCCGGATACGCAGCGGCCCGCGTTCTCCTCCCGCGAGTCCTCACCTCTTGGGTGGCCGGGCCGCAGTTCGAGCGCGTGTTGGCCCAGGCGGTCGACCACGCGCTAAAGGTCGACGGAAAATTCGGCCCGCTCACCCTCAACCCCGACCTTTCCGTCACCGCAGCCAGTTTTTCCAGCACCGGCTGGCCCGGACAAGCCATCGGCGGCCTCGACACTGGTCGCGCCACCGGTTGGCTTAATCCCGCGGGCATCCTCCGCGGCCGCTGGGAGGTCGACCGCATCGACATCGCCCGGGCCGACTTCCGCGTTGTCGCGCCGGACAACGAATTGAAAAAGCAGGACCCCGTCATCCCGCCCAAGCCTTGGTATGCCTTCCTCCTGCCTTCGCAATTCCACTGCGGATGGATCGAGTGCCCCGACATGACCATTGAATTGCCCCTCGGCCAGACCCCGGTCCGCGGGGCCGGCATGCACCTCGGTGCCATGATGGTCGGGAGAAATTTCAAATACTTCGGCCGCGGCGGTCATTTGGTCCTGCCCGGATATCCCGACCTCGCCATCGACGGGATGCAGGTTTATGTCACGCATGAAGTGATCGATATCGGCTACCTTTACCTCCGCGAACCGGCTTCCCCGCAGAGCAACCTCGAACTCAAAGCGCGCCTCGGCCAGCAAACCGACAAAAGCATCGACGCCTCCGCGCAGATCACCGCGCTCGATATCCTGCCCTTCCTGCCCGCCGAAATTGCCGCCGTGCTCTCCGGACAGCTCGACGGCAAACTGACCTACCGCGTCGACCCCACCGGAAAAAATGCCTCCGGCGAGGGCAATATCGCCCTGCAAAATGCCCGGGTGCGCGACTGGGACTACCTCGACCGGCTCGCCGCCCGCGCCGGCCAGCCGGCCTGGCGCGACCTTGCCCTTTCCCATGTCTCCCTCGAATACCAATTGGAAGGCAACCTCCTGCGGGCGAATAATGTCATCGTCACCGCCCCCGGACTGGCCGACTTGCGCGGGGCCGGATCTTGGAACATGGAAACCTCCGAGGCCGAGGTGAACATCTCCGCCTCGCGCATCCCGCTCGGCGCTTACCTCCCGGCTTCCCTCGCCGGAAACCTCGCCGGGGAACTC
>CAMBSX010000083.1 GCA_945870655.1 Chthoniobacter flavus
CCCAACCATGACCCCTTATCCACCCGCCCCCTCCCGAACAGAAAATCCGAAAAATCGACTGGCAACCCGTTTGACAACCAGTCGGGCATGCATATGGTATACAGCTATGTTACCCCAGAGAAAACTGACCCGTTTGTTCGCGTTCGCCGCTGTTGCCGTTTGCACCGTCCTTGCGCCAGCTCAAGCCGCCACGACCACGCTACTCGATCTTAATTTCAACGATGCCAACTCCACCTATCCGGCTTGGGGCTCTACTGCCTTGACCGGTGTGCCCGGCTTTGGGGTATCCACCCTCCGGCCGTCCACCAACAACAGTGGACTCTTTCCGACCGCCCCGGCGAGCGGCTACTTGGCTCTCTCCCCGAATGCCTCCGCAGTAACCGCCTCCAGTTTCTACGGCGGTTGGGCCGCCAACACCACCTTGGCCACGGTCAATAGTCCCTACACCGCCGGCGGTTTCGGGCAAAACAACTTGGCCAAAATCTCGCTTACCGCCCGCGTGCGGGCCCGGGGCCTACCGGCCAATGGCGGAACAGTAATCCTTAAACTCCAGGCCGCGGGCGACAACCCCAATGCAGTGCCGGGCGGCTACAAACGTGTCATGTTCGAACCAGTTTTGCTCAACAGCAGCGACTGGGTCACCATTGGCGGCACCTTGGATGACGCCGCGCTGAGAAGCGCCACTGCCCAAGGCACGCGTTACAACTTTCCGACCAATGCAGCAAATTACCAAGTACTGGTCGAACTGAGCGGGTTCAACCGCGCCGGCACTCCGGGCTATGTTGCCTATGCCAACGATCCAACAGTCGCCGCGGCGGGCGGACGCAAAAATCCCGGCTTCGACCTCGCTGCCAACAATGTCCGGGTTGAAGTCGACGACGTGCGACTCGTCGTCACCGACCCCGCCACCACTGGATTTCTTCCCTCCTCGACCCCAACGCAGTTGCTGCGCAATGCCAATTTTGACTTGGGCGATGGTAACTGGACCTTCTTCGAAGGTGCCTACCTCTCAACCGATGGTTGGGGCGAAAACGGCAATGCCAATGCGGCCATCATCCCCGGCTGGTCCGGCCTCCCCTTCGCCGGCTTCATGCAAAACCAGATCGGCTTCAATCCAGCAAACGGCAGCTTTTTCAACCTCACCTTCCGGGCCCGCTTCGAGCCGAACTATTTTGCGGAACAAACATTGGTCACTTTCATGAACGGCAACGATACCGCGAATTTCAAGGCGGTGGACATCAACGACCAAGTGGCGGCCAATCTCGGTGAGTGGGCCACTTACACCGTCCGCTACAACGCCTCCGCCGCCGACCTCGCGGCGATGAACGGCCTCATGTCGGTCAAAATCCAACCGCTTGGCCGCCGGGTCGGTGCGGAGCAGGCCAGCGCCCTGATCGACGATCTGGTTCTTTCCCAGCAGAGCGCTTCCGTGGTTGGTCCGCAACTCACCGTCAAAGTGGCCGGCGTTTCTTACGCCAACGGGGCAAACGCCACCCTATTTTCACCTCTGCTCGGCAACACGACTCCCTACACCATCATGATCCGGAACGACGGGGCCGAGACGCTGATCTGCCCCTCTGTTTCACTTTCTGGAATGTCGTTTGTTTGGAGCGGGGGTTCGAGCACCACTCTCGAACCCGGAGAAAGCCGCACTTTCACCGCGACGGCAGCACCGACTGACCGCACCCCGCTGACCGGCACCCTCACCGTCCTGAGCAACGACAAGGACACCGCCGACCAGACTTTTTCCATCAACTTGTCGACCACGCCGGTTGCCATGTCCGACGATTTCAACAGCGGCACCGCCGAGTCGCTCGGATGGACAGCTATCTATAACGACGGCAGCACGACCTTCGACACCAACGGATCGGTTGTTGTGGACGGTGGTGCCCTCCGGCTCGAGGTGGACTCGCAACAGGGCGCGGGAACCTATCCGTGGTATTACGGCACGAAAAAAGTGTTCGCCTCACCAGGCAGCATTGACTTGTCCCGCAGTTCCCTCGCGACAGCCCTGCGGGCCTACGGGAAATTTCCCGGAGCCGCGGACAATAAAGTTCAGGTTTACCTCGAATCGCTGAGCAGTTCCGGCGCAGCCACTGGTCGCGTTTCTCTCGGGCAGTGGGTTGATGAGACCACCGCGGGTGCCGATCCCGGTGTCGGCAGCTACTTCACTCCCGACGGCACCAACGACCGTGTCGCCATTCTTCTGCCTGAAGGAGGAAACTACACGAGCGTGCAGTCCACCCTCTCGGCGGCGATCAGCGAGGGCTTCAATCCCGACGCACCGGCCTTCGCCCTCGTCGTCATGATGACCGACTTCGAGTTCGATCTCGGGCCGGGCAAAATCGTGGAACTGGACGCCATCGGCCTGAATTTGGTGACCAAGCCATTCGAAGTGGCCAACGGCGGCTTTGAAGCGGACAACACCGACTTCGGCGCAGGCACTGCGCCGACCGGTTGGTTGCAATACCCTGTCGAGGGTGTCAGCAAGAACCTCGTGGCCAATGGCACACCGGTCTACAATGCGAGCACCGGTTTGGAGGATGCCAACGTGCCCTTCCAGGCTTATGCCGGGACCAAGGCGACCAAAATCTACGGACAAAATTATTACGATGGCGGCGTCTGGGTTGGTCCCAGCCAGACCGGAGTGGTTTATCAAGAGTGGCCGCTTGACGGGACGGCCGAGATGTCTCCGGGCCAAGCCATCCACGCCCGCGGCGCAGCCAAGGTCTTCGCCATTGATCCCCTGAGCGGTGGCAGCACCTTCAAGTTCGGATTCCGCTACATGGACGCGGCAAACGTCCAAGTGGGAACCGACGAAGTCACCACCATCACCGCATCAACCGATGTCCCCGACCGGTGGGTTGACCTGCTAGTCAATGGCACCATCCCGGTCGGTGCGGCCAAAGTGCAACTCATCGCCGAGTTTGTGCAATACAACTCGACCGACACCGGCGCGGTCTACCTCGACGACCTTACGGTTGGCTTCGGGCAAGTTCCGACCACGCAGGACGTCGGGGGCACCGCCTACCAGCTCGTCTGGTCCGACGAATTTGACGGCTCCTCGCTCAACACGGCCAACTGGACGGCTGAAATCGGCACCGGCAACAACGGTTGGGGCAACGGCGAGGCGCAGTACTACACGGACCGCCCCGAGAATCTGCGGGTGGAAAACGGCCACTTGGTCATCGAGGCGATCAAAGAGAACTACCAAGGTTCCACCTGGACCTCGGCCCGCATCAAGACGCAGGACAAACGCAGCTTCAAATACGGCAAGTTCGAGTTCCGCGCGAAACTGCCGTCGGGCGTCGGCCCCTGGCCTGCCGCTTGGATGCTGGGCTCCAACATCTCGACGGTTGGCTGGCCGCAGTGCGGCGAGATTGACGTGATGGAATGGCGCGGAACCTTCGGCCAGGCCAATACCGTCGGCCACGCCCTCCACTCCCCCGCCCGCCACGGAGGCAACCCGGTCGAGCCCGCTGAGCGCACCCCGGTGAGCAACCCGTCGACCGAATTCCACACTTACGCCGTCGTCTGGAACAGCAATTCCTTTATCTTCAGCGTGGACGGTGTGGACGTGGCAACCCTCACCCCGCCGGCGGCCGATGCCGAGGTCTTCCGGAAGGAATTCTTCCTGCTGCTCAACCTCGCCATGGGCGGCGCCTACAATGGCTATGAGATCGATCCGTCCCTCACCCGCGCCACCTACGAGGTGGACTATGTGCGCGTCTATCAAGCCACGTCTGCGCCTTCAGACACCACGCCGCCGGTTATCACCCTGGCGGGCGACAACCCGGTGACGGTGAACTGGGGCAGCACCTACATTGACGACGGAGCCTCCGCCTTCGACACCGGTGACAACGCCGATGTGGCCGTTGTCCCGAGCAATGCAGTCGACACCTCCGTGCCCGGTGCTTATTGGGTTTACTACACCGCGACGGACAGCAAGGGCAACGTCGGCAACGCCAGCCGCACGGTCAATGTGGTCATGCCGAACGGGGGGACGGATGTGGGAGCCGACGGTTTCGCGGACATCACCCGCTACTCTTTCGGCGGCAACGGGAGTGACCCTCTCCCGCGCGCTTACTGGCCGAGCAGCGAAATGACCACCATCGGCGGCACTCGCTACCTCAAGCTCACTTACTACACCCGAACCAACGAGAATGTGGACAATACCCCCTTGGTGTCGACCAGTCTGGCTTCGAGCAGCGATTGGACTACCGATGGCGTGGAGGTCCAAGTTCTGAGCACCGTGACCTTCAATGGCGCAACGCTCGAAAAACGTCAGGCCACCACCCCAGCCACCGGATCGAAGAAATTCCTCCGCCTGCGCACAGACTTCATCGAGTGACCGCGCCCAGACCAAACGGCCCGCGAGCAAAATGAGTTGTGCCATCCGCTGAGTGATCTAGATTACACCCAGTATGAAGACTCCCTCCAAAGCAACTGCGGCCTTCACCCTCATCGAGTTATTGGTCGTCATTGCCATCATCGCTGTTTTGGCCTCAATAGCTGTCCCGGCGGTCAATGGCGCCTTGAAAAGAGGGACCGGCGCAGCCTGCCTCTCGAACCTTCGTCAAATCGGCATTGCCACCATTGCTTATGCGGTGGACAACGACATGGTCCTTCCTGTGGCCGGCAGCGGCGACAGCCCCGCATGGGCGACCAGCATCGCTGCTTACACCGGAGTGGATGCCAAGCGGAACAAAAGCATCTTTGTCTGCCCGGGATGCGAGATTCCGGTCGGCACCGGAACCGGCGCCGAGGTGGCCGTCACCTATGGTATGCACGGGGGCTTGATGCCGAAAATCGGGGAACCCATGGCGTTGGACTTGGTTAAAAACGCCTCCAGCCTGATCCTCTGTGCCGATATGTGTCAGAACCCCGGCAACAAAGGCTGGTCTCCGTATTCGATCGAGAACCCCGGCGAGTTCAAGGGAGGCGGCCGCGGCACAAGCACGTCCACCTCAGACGCCGCGATCAGCACCGGTCCCGACAAGGACTCCGGGAACAACGCCTGGATCCGCTACCGCCACAGCGGAAGCGCCAATGCGGTCATGGGTGATGGTAGCGCTCGGTCCTTCAAAAAAGGCACGATCCTGAGCAGCAACGCCAAAATCGTTCAGTAGGAAAGTTTCCGCGCCGGCCCGACGCGGTTCCTCTCGGCTGAGAGATCGATCAGCACGATCTCAGCCTGCGCACCCGAGCAGCTTGCGCTCGCGGATGATCTTGGCCACTGCCGGGGGAACGCATTGTTCCCACGCCGGATCCCCGGCCCGGATCATGGCGAGCACCTGGGGCGACTTGATGCCGAGGATTTCTTCGCGGTAGTCGGTCACGGGAACAATGAAATCGTTCTCGCGGAGATATCCGTAAAGATGGGCCAACCGGGGCTCGACCCGAAAGTTGTCCGCCGTGATGATTTTCCCGTCGCTGGCCCGACGGGGAAAGGCATAAAGGCGGACGTTCTTTTTGAAAAGCCGCCCGAGCCCCTCGAGAATGCCACCCTCCAAGTCATTGTAATATTTCTCCCGGAAAATCTCCTCCAGCGCGGGCACTCCGAGTGCGAGGCCGATCGCCTGGTCGGTATAACGGGCGAGGTAATCGACCAGACGGAAATATTCCCCGAAGCTGGAAACCAGCACAGTCTGACCGAGGGCTCCCAAGATGTCGGTGCGGTCGAGGAAGTCTTGCGGATCAAGTTGACCGGTGCTGAGGAGGTTTTCCATCGTGATCTCGGCCAAGGTCAGGACTCCGCGCGGCGCCTCCTTTTCGCGCGGGGCAAAGGCGTCATAAGCGCAGCGCAGCATCTCGTGGGTGACATGCGTGACGGGACGAAAACTGCCGCGCTCGACCAGCACGGCACGCTTGTAGAGTTCCTCGGACGGTTGCACAACTTCGCCGTCCGCGCGGAACATGGCGGCCCGACCCAGCCCTTGGGCGACCAACTGGAGGCTCATCAAACGGTTGTCGACCGTGGAAAAATCCGGGCCGTCGAAGCGGATCATGTCCACCTCGATGCGTTTCGCTGTGAGGTCGTCGAGCAGGCTGCCGATCAGCTTTTCCGGTTCCCCATGGAGGCGGAAGGCCCCGTAGATCAGATTGACCCCGATGATTCCGATCGCTTCCTGCTGCGCGGTAATCTCCGCGTCGAGCATGCGGATGTGGATGATGATCTCGTTGACCCCCCCGCGGGGGACCGTCTGGAAGCGGATACCCATCCAGCCGTGCGATTCGTGGTCCCCGCGGAAGCTGCGCGTGGCCACAGTGTCGGCAAAAACGAAAAATGTCTTTTCCGCGCCCATCTTTGTCTCAAGACGCTCGCCCAGCAGGGAGTATTCGTGCCGGAGCATACCGCTGAGGCGCTCGCGGCTGACGTAGCGCTGCACGGGCCCGTAAATGGCGTCGCTGAAAGTCATGTCGTAGGCCGACATCGTTTTGGCCACCGTGCCGGCCGCCGCACCAACGTGAAAAAACCGCCGCGCCACCTCTTGTCCCGCCCCGATCTCGGCAAAGGTCCCGTAGACGGTGCCGTCGAGATTGAGATCCAGCGCTTTGCGGTTGGCCGAAAGATTGTAATCGTTGGCGGGCATGAAAGCCGCGAATTCTGTGCACCATAGGGCCGCACGGCAACGGTAAAGGGGTGACCTTGCTCCTCTCGGTGCTTGCCAGCAGCCCGCGGCACCTTGAAATTGTCCTAGGCTCCGATGTGCTGCGCGCCACCCCTCCGCCCTGCCGTGATAGCTGCGGCCGTCCGCCAGAACCCCGTCTTGCCGCGGGCCATCGAACAGGCCAAATATTCCATTCCCATGCCCCTTGACTCCCGCCTGCGCTTCATCTGGGACGGTAGGCGCGAGCCAGACCGCCGGGTCTTCACGGACAACCTTTCGCCGGACGACGCGGCGCGCCTCATGCCGCGCGAGGCCGAGCGGCGGATCACCGAGGGCCCGCGGTGAAAAAAGATGACCAACTGGCCGAGGCCGTGGCCCTGGCTGCCGCGGGCGGATGGGATCCCACCGCGCGCCGCCGCGCGTTCCTCGGCCTCTGTTTGCTTCCGGCCCTGATCCTGCTCGCCTTCGTGCTGGTCTACCCTTTGTTCTACAACGTCATGCTTTCGCTCTCCGACGCGAGCATCTACCGCATCCGTGACTGGCAGATCACCGGGATCCAACAATATCTCAACGTCTTTCGAGACCAGCAGTTCTGGGTCATTCTCAGCAAAACCGTGGTCTGGACGACGGTGAGCACCTTCCTTCAGGTCACCATCGGCGTCGCGCTGGCCATCGTCTTGAACCAGGACTTTATTCGCGGTGGCCCGGCCTGGCGCTTCCTTCTTCTTCTCCCCTGGGCCATGCCACAATACATCACCGCGCTGACTTGGCGCGGGATGTTCCACGGCGAGAACGGTGCGGTGAACCAATTTCTGGCCAACACCTTCGGTCTCCCCCCCGTCGCGTGGCTCACCTCCCCTTTCGAGGCTTTCACCGCCGCCATCCTGGTCAATGTTTGGATGGGTTTTCCTTTCATGATGATCGTCGCCCTGGTCGGCTTGCGCAGCATTCCCCCGGGCCTTTACGAGACCGCCATGCTCGACGGGGCGTCGGCTTGGACCCAGTTCGTTCGCCTCACCGGACCGATGTTGCGGCCGGTCATGCTCCCGGCCACCACCCTCGGCATCATCTGGAATTTCAACAACCTCAATGTCATCTGGCTCTTTTCCAATGGCGGTGAACCCGGGGACTCGACCCACATCCTTGCTTCCTACGTCTACAAAACGGCGTTCACTTACTACCAGTTCGGTTGGTCGGCTGCGCTCTCAGTGGTCATCTTTGTTATGCTTTTTCTCGCCGTGCAGGCCTTCCTGCAAGCCGGACGCTGGCGTCGCTGATCAACGCAGCCACAGCCACCCCGCCACGGCCGGTCCGGCGGCGATCCAAAGGAGTGCACCAGCGGCGAGGTAGGGGCCGAAGGGGATGCGGCCGGCGGCTTCCAGACGCCCGGTGGCCAGGAGAACCACTCCGGCCACCGCACCGACGACCGAACCGGCAGCGATACTGAAAAGTGCTCCGGGCCACCCCAAGAAAGCACCCAAGGTGAGCATGAACTTCACATCGCCGAAACCCATGGCCTCGCGGGGAACAACCACCGCAGAGGCCACCCCGCTCCACCCGTCAGCTGCGGCATAGTCGCATGCCACGCCCCCCCGCCGGACGCCGTCTGGCCCGAGAAGCCACACCTCACCCCGGTCGGTGTGCAATTCGAGCACATCCGTCGGGCGATAAAAAATCTCCGCCAAATCCCAGTCCTCCTCCCCGAGGCGCAAGCAAGGACCCTTCTCCCGGGCCTGCAGGACGAAAGCCTCCGCCGGTTGCAACTCGAGACGTTTGCGGCCAAAAGCGAGTTTACCCAACTCGACCACCGCAAAGAGCACGGCAAAACCAACCCCGGCCCCGAAGAGGCTCGAGCGCAGACGCGCCTCCCAGTCCCCGCCCGGCTGCAAGCCGGTGACCAGCATGCTCAAGACAACACCCGCCACCGCCCCGCCCAAGGTGAGGCTGTCGGGCAGGATCATGTGCTCGAGGTCGATGAAGGTTCCGGCGACAAG
>CAMBSX010000084.1 GCA_945870655.1 Chthoniobacter flavus
GATGCGGGGTCGCTCGGACCGCTCTCCGCCGACGGCGGATACGGGTAGCCGTAGGTGCTCGGGTAATAAATGCTGTTGCCCACGGCGATCGCCGCATCCTCGTTGCCGCTGTTCACGCCGGCGGTCAGGAAGGGCACCGAGCCGACCAAGGCGCCGGAACTTGTCTGGTAAACCAGGATGTTCTCTTGCGGTGCGGCGTTGTCGGTAATCGTCAGGTATTCATAGCCGTTGGTAGGTCCGAAAAAGGCCGGCGTGGCACCCGTGCCCCAACTCAACTGCCCGGGCTTGCGGGCCGGACCTGCGTCATAGGTTTCACGCCAAAGTTGCTCCGGTGCGTTGGTGCCTGCATTGAACATGTAGAGCGCGGCGGTGGAGGCAACGGCCACACCGGCGGGTGAAGACGAAATGCTGTTGGCGACCTGCTCGCCGGCCGGCAGGGTGAAGTGTGCGGTCTGCTCGGTGGAAGGGTCGTAATAGCCGACCACCGCCCCCGAACCGGCCGATGTTCCCTGGGCGGTGGCAAACCAGACCCTTCCTTGGTAGTCGGGAACAAGGCCGACGACATCGGGATAGCCGATTTGCACCGATGACTCGACGTTGAGCGACCACGAACCGCCGGCCGCTTGGGTGTGGGAAATTCGCTGGAGAAAGCCGTTGGCGTTGACCAGCACCAAGCGGTCGTCGTTGTCCAAGTAGGAATAAATCCCGCCGGCAAGTTCGCTCGTGGTGGACCTGACGAGCTCCATCGGCGTGGCCAGCGACTCGAGGGTGGTCGGGTCGAGGAGGTAAACGTAGGGAGTCCGGTTTTCCAACCGGGTGGCGACCGACACGATCAGTCCGTCCGATCCCATGAGAATGGTCGGAAAGACAGCGCCGTAATTCGTATTGATGATCGAGACAGGCCCGGAGCCGGGTCCCGGATTCGTGGTGGCGTCGGACGACGCCGCGTTGGCGTGCATCGTGGCGGTGCCGGGTGGTCCCATGAAAGGGTTGGCCGGGGGAAAAGTTTGCGCCGCGGCATCGATGGCCAGAAGGAAAGCACAGACCCCGAGACATGGCCGCACGTGAGAAATCATGGCGAGACTCTCGCCTTGCCCTTCCCAAATTCAAGAGCAAATCCCGGACGCACGTTCCTCTCTTCGTTGCGTTGACTACCTCGCTCCTCTCGCGCTGCGGGCCCCCTTTCGTCATCTGTGCGAAAAATTCAGGGTTGGTGCAAATCCGGCGAGTGCAGCTCTGGGCAGACCACCCTGTTTACAGATTGCTGTCTTGACAGCAAATATTGTGATGTTACGATATCACCATGCGAACAACAGTGACGATTGAGGCCGACACGGAGCACTTGCTTCGCGAGGAGGTGCACCGCACAGGGCAATCCTTCAAGAAAGTGCTCAACCTGGCGGTGCGCCGGGCTCTGCTCGGCGGCGGCCGGCCGGAGTTCCGGGTTGAGCCTCTTTTCGGGGCTCCTTTTCCCGCTGAGTTGCAGGAGCGGAGCATGAATCGCTTGGCCGATACGCTGGATGACGAGGAGACCATGCACGAGCTGGCGCGATGATCCTGCCCGACCTGAATCTGCTGCTCTACGCTTACAATCCGTATTCGCGCGAGCACGAATCCGCTCGCCGCTGGTGGGAATCGGCTTTGGTTGGCGGCGAGATCATCGGGCTGCCGCACGAGATCTCTCTCGGCTTCGTGCGCATCGCAACCCATCCGCGGCTCGGACCGGCCACCGTATCGGTCGAAGCGGCCAAGCGCGTGGTGCTCACCTGGCTCAAGCAACCCGGCGTCCGTGTTCTTCTGCCGAAGGAAGATCATGCGTCCAAGGTTCTCGATCTGATGCAACGCGCCGGCGCCTCGGGTGCGCTGACCTCCGATGCCTCCTTGGCTGTCCACGCGATGGAAAACCGCGCCACCCTCTGCACCAACGACAGAGACTTCGCGCGTTTCCCCGGCCTCGATTGGAAAAATCCGCTGCACGCAGAGTGAGTGCGGCCCGGAAAGGCAAAGCGCGGCAGCCCCATGGAGGCGTTGCGTTTTGGAGTGCGCCGGCTCGACGGCGCTTTATTTGCCTTCAGCCCCGGCGATGATGGAAAGCGGCGTCAAGCCGCCGTACTCCAAAATTCTAAACCAGCTTCTCGCGCTGGAACCACGCGAGGGTGCGGGCGAGGGTGTCTTCCAGCGTCGCTTGGCCGCGCCAACCCGTGGCTTGGTGGAAGGGATCGGCATCGAGGACCCAGCGGTTGGGCCAGATTTCGCGGGCGCGGTCGGCCGTGAGCGACGGGACATTTTCCCCGATCGCAGGGATGAACTTCGAGGCAAAGGCGACGGGCTTGAGGAGGAACTGCGGGACAGGCAGCAACCTGCCTTTCTTTCCGCTCACTTGGCCGGCGGTGAGCATGAGCTCCGCGTCGGTGATCGTGCCGGGCGATGTGACGTGCGCGACATCCAATCCTCCGCCGCGCTCGAACCACACCTCGATCGCGTCGGCCAGATCGTCGGAGGAAACCCAACTGAAATGTTTCAAGGCACGCCCGGGCTTGGTCCAAATCTTTCCGCGAACCATACGGAAAAGCGGCAGGGTCGCCTGGTCGCCGGGACCGAGCACCATGGGGGCCCGGAGGAAGCGGACGCGTTGGTGTCCGGCCGCACGCACGGCACGCTCCATTTGCAGCTTGGACTCGCCATACCAGGAGATCGGACGGTCGGGGTGGTTCAACTTTTTGGCCTGGTGGCCCTCTGGAGTGGGGCCGCCGGCCGATTGCGAGGAGAGGACGAGCACTTCGGGTGCATCCCCGAGTTGCCCAAGGAGGTCGAGGGTGCCGTCGACATTGACCCGGAAATATTCGTCGCGGGAGCGGCCGAAAAGGACGCCGGCGCAGTGGACGACGCGATCCACGGAACCGAGATCGCGCAGGTTCCAAGCGGGGGCGGCAGCTTTGATCATGCGCAGCTTGCGCATGCCGGTGGCGCCTTCGCGGGCAAGTTGGGCGCGGAGTTTGTCCGGCGAACGGATCGGGGCGATGATTTCCTCGACGGCATCATCGGCCAAGGCCCGCAGGACAAGGGTGCGTCCGATGAATCCGGTCGCGCCGGTGACGAGCAGTCGCATGGTCAGAGAGGTTTTTCCCAGATGGTAAAGTCTTTCGAACGGCGACCGCCGAGGATTTCGATGCTGCGGACGATTTGTTCGTTGTTTGCCTCGATCCAGGAGACTTCGGAGACCGGGTAGTCGACACCGACTTGGCGGAAAGTTTCGCGGTAGAGAAAGGGTGCGATGCCGCGGCGGCGGCGGAATTCAGGCTCGATCCCGAGGATGAGGTGACGGGCGCGGCGGGGACGGCCGGTTTTGATCATCCAAAGCATGGGGAGCAGACGGAGAAAGCCGCGCGGCCAGGAGAGCGAGCGGCGGAGGAACTCATTGATGTCGGGCAAGGAGATGGAATAACCGACCTCGCGTCCTTCGTGCATGACGAAAAAGAGCATGTTTGCCGCGGCAATGGTGCGCAGGCCGGCGGCGGAATGTTCCAGCTCTTCCCAGGTGACCGGGACATAGCCCCAGTTGCGGTCGAGGGTGACATTGTAGAGACGTTGCAGAATGCGCAGTTCCCGCTCCGGTTCGCGCAGGTCGAAGGGACGGGTGTCGAGCCCGCTTTTCTCCCTCGCGTGATCGGAAAGCCGCACCATGACCGGGCTGGCCGGCGCGGTCATGTCCATCTCGAAAGCACAAAGCCGCCGCACCTCGGACAAGCCGAGCCGTTCGTAGGTCGTGACATAGCGCGGCGGGTTCCAAGGCATGAAAACGCACGGCGGATCCTCGAACCCTTCGCTCAGCAGGCCGCAGGTGTCATTGATGCTCGGCGAATAGGGGCCGCGCGCGGAGGTGAGTCCGCGCTCCCGCAGCCAGCGGCAGGCGGCGGCAAAAAGTGCGTCGGCCACTTCGTCGTCGGCAAAATCAAAAAAACCGAAGAAGCCGGTCAGGTCGCGGTGGTATTCATTGTGCAGCGGATTGCGGATCGCGGCGATGCGACCGACGGGGCGTCCCGCGCGCAGCGCGAGAAAGGGGGCGAGTTCGCCGCCGGTGGCCAGGAAGGGCGAGCGCGGGATGAAGGTGTCGACAATGCTTCCCGGGATCGGCGGGACGAATTGCGGGAAGCTACCTAGGACGTCCTCGGCGCAATTCTCAAACCGCCGCAGTTCGGACCGGCTGCGGCAGGGAAGTATCGTGATGCCTTTGGGGGATTTCCCCGGCGGCTCGCTGGTAGACATCGTCTTCAAAGATATGGAGCTCGCGGGCGATCCGTTCGAAGGTCTCGAGCACGTATTCGAGTTGCTGCGGGGTGTGGGTCGCCATGTAGCTGGTGCGGATGATGGCCTGACCGCGCCGCACGGCGGGATAGATCGCCGGCGTGGCGAAGATACCGTTGTCGAACAGACGCTGGGCGAAGAAAAAGGCTTTTTGCTCGTCGCCGATCAGGATGGGGACGATCGGGGTTTCGGTCGTCCCGATGTGGAAACCGAGTTCGCGGAAGCCACGGTGCATGCGGCGGGTGTTCTCCCAGAGTTTGACCACGCGCCACTGCTCTTCCTGCATGACCTCGAGCGCTTTGAGCACACCGCCGGCCACGGCGGGGGTCGGCGAGGCGGTGAAAATGAAGCAACGGGCTTTGTGGCGGACGAATTTGATCACGTCCTTGTCGCCGGCGAGGAACCCGCCCATGCAGCCGAGCGATTTGGAAAAGGTACCCATCATGAGGTCGGCCCGGTCGGCTGTTCCCGTGTGGTGGGCGCTCCCCTTGCCGGCCTCGCCCATCACCCCGAGGGCGTGGGCTTCGTCAACGTAGAATTTGGCTCCGAATTCGCCAGCCACGTCCATCAACTCGGCTAAGCGCGCGATATCGCCCGACATGCTGAAAACGCCGTCGATGACCACCATCTTGCCCGCTTCGGCCGGCAGGCGGGAAAGACGCCGGCGCAGGGATTCGGGCGAGTTGTGGGAAAAGGGGATGATTTTGGCCGGCGACATGCGGCAGCCATCAATGATGCTGGCGTGGTTTTCTTTGTCGCAGAGGATGAAATCACCCTCCTCGAACAGGCAGGTCAAAGCGCCCTGGTTGGCGAAGTATCCGGTGGAAAAAAGCAGGGCGGAGTCTTTGCCGATGTAGTCGGCTAGGCGCTCTTCGAGTTCTTCGTGGATGACGAGGTTGCCGCTGAGGAAGCGCGAACCGGTGCATCCCAAACCGTATTTGCGGGTGGCTTCGACCGCGGCCTCGACCACGCGGGAATCGTTGGCCAGGCCCAGGTAGTTGTTTGACCCCACCATGAGGACGCGTTTGCCCTCGCAGATGACCTCGGCGCCGTCCATTTCCTCGATGGGGCGGAAAAATGGATAAATGCCCAGCGCTTGAGCCCTTTCGGGTTCGTCGTAAGCCACACATTTGGCAAAGAGATCATTGTCTCCATCCCAAGGATGGCCGTTGAGGGAAGGTGTCACTTCCTCCCCGTTGATGCTGATAATTTTCATCAAGGTTGCGCCGAAACGTGCAAACTAGTGGTCCGGTCCCGCCTTGGCAATCATGCATTTGAGGCTGTTCCGGGCCCCGTCCCGGAAGCCGGGCTGATCAATTCCGGCTGGTGGCCGGAGCGGACGAACGACCGGTCTCGGCGAAGCGCACATCGCCCCGCCGCCTTTGCTGCACAAACGTGTTGTTGTCGCCGTATTTTGCCCATGGCCCGCGCGGCACTTCGCGGAATTCGACAAAACGCCAGCTAGCCACGTCTTTTCCACCCCGCATCCCGATGTAGTCCCGCACCGCAGGCGAGACGTCGAGGCCGGCCGCTTGGTTAAGGTTGGGAAGCGGGCGTTGGTTCCCGAAGACATATTGCCAGTGATCGGTCCGGAACGGCCCGCAGTCCTCCCACTGGGCGTAAGCCTCCCGGGCGCGGCCACGCACCACCACCCAGCGGCCTTTGCAGACCGATTGGCCCGCTTTGACAAAAGCCTCCCGGAACCAGGGAATGACCCGCGGGGCTTCGGGCTTGGTCCGGCCCTTGGTCACGTCGTTGTAGGGAAGGGCAACGTAGAAAGGGTTTTGCCTCGGGATGAAGGCGGCCGGCAGATAACCGCGGCGCGCGCGGGGGTCGGGATTGTCGTAGCCGCCGAAATTGCGCGCCCACTCGACATCCCAGGAACTTTTGCAATTCGGAACCGGGTTGTTCTGCGTCGGTTGTTCGCCGATCCAGAACACGGTGGTCACGATATTGTTTTTCCACGGGTGGGAGCGCGAATTGCCCGCCCGCGGCGCCGCTTTGACCGAAGGTCGCGAGATGCGGGGTTCGACCCGCAGAAGCACGCTCTCCCGCAAACGCAGGGCTTGGTCCTCGAAAGAAGTGGAGGCCCCGGCGCCAGCGGCCAACCCGGCCAAAAAAAGGCCGGTCAGCGCTGCTCTCGAGAAGAAATCGAAATTCCGCATGGGTGGAATCTGGCAATATCCGGCCGATCGCCGGACCGCGCAAGCAAAAGGCCCCTGCCCTCCTCAAGGATCCGGCCCAAAGAACAGACTCCCAACGGCTTGGCGGGTGGGCAACTCAGCTCCGCCAACCGGCCGCCGGCCCACGATCGCCCTTGCCACGGTGCACCCAGATACTTTGGAGCAAACCGACACTGAACAGCACGGCGAGAACAAAGGATCCGCCGTAGCTGACCAAAGGCAGGGGCAGACCGGTGATCGGGGTGACCCCGATAGTCATGCCGATATTCATGAACGTGTGGGTGAAGATAAGCGTGGTCAGACCCACCCCGAGCAAACGGCCAAGGTCATCCCTGGCCTTGAGCGACACATAAAGGCCCAGACCGATGAAGGCGAGGAAAGCGAGGAGCAGAAGCAATCCGCCAAGGAAGCCATGTTGCTCGCCGATGACCGAAAAAATAAAGTCGTTGTGCACGATGGTGCTGGGCAGGAACCCCAGCTCATTGAGCGTGTTCTCCGCCTTGAAACCCTTACCGTCCCATCCGCCGGAGCCGATGGCCGTGAGGGACTGGTTGATCGTCCAGCCCGCACCCTGCGGATCGAGTTCCGGATCGAGGAAGGTGAGGATGCGCTGCCGCTGATAAGGCCGCAGGCCGAAGTTGACCACCAGCGGGATGACCGCGACGACGACAAGCACCAGCGTGAGAAGATAACGCGCCGGAATACGCGCGGCATAGAGCATGGCCATCATGACCGGCAGCCAGACAATGGACGACCCGAGATCCGGCTCCGCGAGAATCATCAGGCAGGGCAAGCCGGTGATGGCACCGCAAAGGGCGATGCGGAGGGGCGCAGGCATTTCCTCGTGGCCGGAAAGAAAAAGCGCCATGAGCATGATCCCGGCAAGGATAGCCAACTGCGAGGGCTGGAAGCTCATGAAGCCGAGGTCAAGCCAGCTGCCGCTCCCGTAGACCGTCTTGCCGAAGAGGTGAACGGCAACCAACCCGGCCAAGCCGGCGAGATAGACCGGCAGGGCTCCGCGCCGGATCCACCGGTAATCGAAGAGTGACACCCCGACACAGACCACCAAGCCGAGGCCCAGCCAGACAAGCTGGCGGCTCCAAAAGTCCTGCTCGCGCACCCAAGTCGCGCTGTAAATGGCATAAACGCCGAACAGCCCGAGCAAGGCGACGAGAACGAGCAGCGGCCATTGCAGGCCGGTCATTTTGCGGAAGAGATGCGTGATCGTTTTCATCTCAGGCCACCAGCTTGGGCACGGCCGACAATAGTTTCCGCGTGTACTCGTGCTGCGGGTTTTCGTAGATTTCCCCGGCGGGCGCGGACTCCACGATTTTCCCGCGGTGCATCACGATGACGTGGTCGCTCACGTGCTCGACCACGGCAAGATCATGCGCGATGAACAGGTAGGCGACACCGAGTTGCTCCTGCAAGTCCTGGAGAAGATTGACGATCTGCGCCTGCACGCTGACGTCGAGCGCGCTGACCGGCTCGTCGCAGACGATGAATTTTGGTTTCACCGCGAGGGCCCGGGCAATACCGATACGCTGGCGTTGACCGCCACTGAACTCGTGCGGGTAGCGTCCCATGGCATCGGCGGGCAAGCCGACCAACCCGAGCAATTCCGCCACCCGCTCGCGCCGCTCCTCTTTGCTCATGGCGGGAAAGTGAATCTCCAACGGCTCGGCCAGAATCGCACCGACCGTCATCCGCGGGTTGAGCGATCCGAAAGGGTCTTGGAAAATCATCTGCAAATCTTTGCGCATCGGGCGGAATTCCGCTTCGCCCAACGGCAGGATGTCGCGCCCCTCATAAAGTACCTGGCCCGACGTGGCCGGGATCAGCTTGAGCAAGGTCCGCCCCACTGTCGTCTTGCCGCTGCCGCTCTCGCCGACCAGACCGACAGTCTTGCCCGGCTCGATGTCAAAGCTCACACCGTCCACCGCCTTGATTTCACCGGTCTGGCGGCGGAGGACGCCGCCATAGACAGGAAACCACGTGCTCAGGTTGCGGACGGAGAGCAGAGACATCCGCGCAATGTGCCCTCACGGGCGATCCGCCGCAAGAACGACGGTGACGGCTGGGCAGCCGGCAAGTTTGGCCGCCACCGCAATGCTACC
>CAMBSX010000085.1 GCA_945870655.1 Chthoniobacter flavus
GTTCTAGCCTCCTTTGCTCCCGCCATGGAAATCAGCCCGCCCAAAACCGTGGAACCACCGCCCGTCATTCCTCTCCGCGATTTTTTCCGCAACCCCGAGGGCGCTTCCTATCAAGTCAGTCCCGGCGGCGACTACATTTCCTGGATGGCGCCGTGGAAGAGCCGTCTCAATGTTTTCGTCCAACCGGTGGACGGCAGCGGGGAACCGCGTCGACTGACCGATGCAACCGAGCGCGACATCGCGGGCTATTTTTGGGCCGCGAAGGACCAGATCGTCTACCTGCAGGATGACGGTGGGGACGAGAATTTCCATCTTTACGCGGTCAACGCGGACGGCGCCGACCGCCGCGACCTCACGCCTTTTCCCGGCGTGAGGGTCGGCGTGGTCGACGACTTACGTGATGATGAGGACCACCTTTTGATCAGCATGAACAAACGCGATGCGCGTGTCTTCGATGTCTTCCGTCTCAACACCCGCGACGGCACGATGGAACTGGTCGCGGAAAATCCAGGCAGTGTCTCCTCCTGGATCACGGACCACGACGGCCAAGTGCGGGCCGCGGTGCAGACCGATGGCGTCAATACCGAGTTGCTCACCCGCGCCACGCCGGATGAGCCGTTCAAAAAAGTAATCAGCACCAATTTCCGCGAAAGCGCCGATCCGCTCTTCTTCACCTACGACAACAAGGATCTTTATGCCTCGTCCAATATCGGCCGCGACAAGGCGGCCATCGTGCGCCTCGATCCCGCCACGGGGAAGGAGCAGGAGGTCATCTTCGAACATCCCGAGGTCGATGTCGGCAGCCTGGTCGGTTCGGACAAGCGCAAGGTGCTCACCGCCGCCGCGTTCACCCGCGACAAGCAGGAATACCATTTCTTCGACGACCGGCGCCGCGACCTGCAGGTCAAGCTGGAGGAAAAGCTCCCCGGTCAGGAGGTTATGCTCAGCTCGACCAATCGGGAGGAGGACAAATTCATCGTCCGAACGCACAGCGACCGTTCGCGCGGGGCGTTTTACTATTATGACAGCAACACGGGCGAACTCCGCAAGCTGGCCGAGGTGTCGCCTTGGCTTGACGCGGAGAAGCTCGCCCCGATGGAGCCGGTGCGCATTCCGGCGCGTGACGGTCTCGAGTTGCCCGCCTATCTCACCCTGCCTCCCGGAGTCGAAGCGAAGAATTTGCCGGCCGTGTTGCTTGTGCACGGCGGGCCGTGGGCGCGTGACGCGTGGGGCTTCGACGGGGAAGCGCAGTTCTTGGCCAATCGTGGCTATGCCGTGCTGCAGGTCAACTTCCGCGGCTCGACCGGCTACGGGCGCGAGTTCTGGGAGAAAAGTTTCAAGCAATGGGGCAAGGCGATGCAGGACGACCTGACCGACTCGGTCAAGTGGCTGGTCGACCGCGGCATTGCCGATCCCCAGCGGATCGCCATTTACGGCGGCAGTTATGGCGGTTATGCCGCGCTGGCCGGCATGGCCTTCACCCCGGAGGTCTATGCGGCGGGGATCAGCTTCGTCGGCCCGTCGAACATCTTCACCTTGCTGGCCAGCGTCCCTCCGTATTGGGAGCCTTACCGCCAGATGCAGTATGAAATGATCGGCAACCCCGAGACGGAGAGAGATCTGCTCACCGCGGCATCACCGCTTTTTTCGGCGGACAAAATTGCTTCCCCCTTGCTCATTGCCCAGGGAGCGAACGATCCGCGGGTGAAGAAAGCCGAGAGCGACCAGATCGTCGAGGCGCTGCAGACCCGCGGTATCGACGTGCCCTATATCGTGAAGGACAACGAAGGCCACGGTTTCGCCAACGAGGAAAACCGTCTCTATTTCTACCGGGCGGTCGAGCGCTTCTTGGCCAAACACCTCGGGGGACGGGTTGAGGAGAGCAATGAGAAGATAGCGGAGCTCGACGGAGCCGAAAACGAAGGCTGAAACTCGGGCCGGAAATTGGATTGAAGCTGTCGCCGCCACTACCAACCTGCGCGCAGTAGCCCGGCTGCCGCCGCGAGCCCTATGACCGCGGGAATGGACCATTGCCGGCCGACCAGTAGCCAGAGGCTGACGCCCGCGACGACAGCGTGAAGCACGTAAGGTTGATCCGGGCCGAAAACGCCGGTGGCAAACCACGCCGCAAGACTAGCGATCACCCCGATCACCGCGGCTGTGATGGTGTCGAAGATCAACCGCGCCCGCGGGTTCTTGGCCAGCAGATCGACAAAAGGCCCGCCGGCGAGGATGAAAAGAAAGCTGGGCACAAAGGTGACCCATGAGGTGAGGAAGGCACCGAGCGCGGCCATGATCCAAGGACTGAGCGGCGCCGGGTTGTTCCATCCGGCGAAGAAGCCGGCAAAGGGAAGTACTTTGACTAGCGGCCCGGGCAAGGTCTCGGCCAGGGCGAGGCCATCCTTCATCGCAGCCGAGGAAAGCCACCCTGCCTGGCTGACCGCGTGGTCGGCCACATATGGCAGCACAGCATAAGCGCCTCCGAAGGTGACCACCGCAACCTTGCTGAAGAAAAAGCCGAGCGACGCAAGCAAACTGTCCCATCCGCATACCAAGACGGCCAGCACCACCGGCGCGAACCAGGCGAGGAGTCCTAGGCCTAGGGTGCGCCACGGGACGGGCGGACGCGGGGTCGCCGGGGTGGCGGCCGGTGCGGGCGGTGCCGCGAGGCGTTTCGCCACCCCGAGCCCGACGGCTGCGAGGACGATCCAAGGGAAGGGGACTTGAAAAAAATAGATCGCGGCAAAAGCCGCCCCGGCGAGTAGCCAAGCGCGGGGGCCGTCGAGATGATGACGTGCCATGCGAACCAAGGCCGCGAGGATGATGGCCAGCACGGCCGGTCGCACGGTGCCGAAAAGGGTCTGCACCGCGGGGAGGTGCCCATAGCTGGCATAAAGCGCCGCCGCCAGCCACACCAGCAGGACCGCCGGAAGGACAAAGAGCGCGCCGGCCGTGATCGCGCCGCGCAGCCCGTGCATTTTCCAACCCGCGTAAATGACCAGCTGGTGGGCCTCGGGTCCGGGCAGGAGCATGCTGAAGTTCAAGCCGGCGGAAAACTCGTGCGGGGTCATCCAGCGCCGGCGCTCGACCAACTCCTCGCGCAGAATGGCGATCTGCCCAGCCGGGCCGCCGAAGCTGATCCAGCCCAACCGGGCGAAGAAGCGGCGCGCTTCCCTCCATTCTGGGACCGCTTTTTCTTGGCAATGATCAGGCATCTTTTTATCTTTGCGGTTCGAAGTTAATTACGCCATGGCTGATCTCGAAAACAAATACCCTGAAAACGTCCCCGGTCAGTTCTACGTCGACGACCAGTGCATCGATTGCGATTTGTGCCGCGAGACGGCCCCGGCCAATTTTACCCGCAGTGACGACGGCGGATATTCTTACGTTTACAAGCAGCCTGGCACGCCGGAAGAAGAGGCGCAGTGCAAAGAGGCGATGGAAGGTTGCCCGGTCGAAGCCATCGGGGACAACGGCTCCTAGTCTTACGATCGCGCGGAGGGCATTTTCTCCTCTGCCGATCCTCAACTGACATGAGTCGCTGGGCCGACACCGTAGTGGCCGAGTGGCGGCGTTACCGTGAGCCGCGCGATCCGGATCAGCGCACTTCTGTCTTTGCCGACGCCCTGCGCGGACTCCTCCCCAAGCTCGGCTTGGGCCAGTCGCTCGATGAACATGCCGTTCGGCGCGCGTGGGCCGGGCTGGTCGGGCCTTTCATTGCGGGTCAATCCGAACCCGACCGCATCCGCGGCGGCATCCTCTACGTGCGGGTGCACCAATCGAGCGTGCGTTTTGAACTGGAGCGCGTCTGGAAAGCCGACATTGAATCCAAATTGGCCGCCGAATTCGGCCCGGAAACCATCCGCTCGGTCAAATTCTTCGGCTGAGCTAGAGAGTTGCAGGAGCTTTTAAGCACGGATTCCCCGGCTTCTGCGCATCCGTGAAATTCGTGTCATCCGTGGTTCGATGGAGTAGATACTGCTGATCATGTTGCGCAATCTCCTCCTCGATTGGTCTGGCACGTTGGTTGACGATTTGCCGCCGGTCATCGGCGCAACGAATCACGTGCTCGAGGAGTTCGGCAAGCCGCCGTTGACTCGCGAGGAATTCCGGAGGCACTTCCGCTTGCCCTTTACCGAGTTCTACGAGGAGTTTCTCCCTGATGTTCCGCTGCCCGAGCTCGATGCTTTGTTCCACCGGCGTTTTGTTGAAATTCAGGACGAGGTGTCACCTCTGCCGGGTCTTTACGAATTTCTCGATTTCTGCCGCGCGAGCGGGCGCCGTCTTTTTCTCCTCAGCTCGATGAAGCAGGAGCATTTCGACGTGCAGTCGGCCAAGCTCGGGCTGCGCCATTATTTCGAGCATCCTTATGCTGGGGTGATGGACAAGCGGGCCAAGATCGGACAAATCCTCGACCAGCACGGGCTGGCGCGCAGTGAAACCGCCTTCGTCGGTGATATGATCCACGATGTCGAAACGGCGCGCCATGGTGGCGTCATGAGCATCGCCGTACTCACCGGATACGACTCGATGGAAAAACTCACGCCGTCCAAGCCCGATGTGGTCGTCTCGTCGCTCGATGCTTTGCGCCGCCTGCTGCAAGACCCGCGTGATCTGCACCGCGGCGGCCCCGATTGCATCCGCATCCACGGCCTCGAGGTGGCAACCCGCATCGGGGTGGGCGAGGAGGAAAGGTCGCAACCGCAGAAACTGGTGCTCGATGTGGTGCTCGAAACCGATTTCCGCGGGGCGGACGACGAGATCGGTCGCGCCACGGATTACGCGGCCGTGGCGGACTGGTTGACCGCGGAGTGTACGCGCCGCGAGGTGCGGTTGCTCGAGACCTTGATCGAGGAACTGGCCGAGGGATTGCTCGCCGCCTTCCCGCGGGTCTCCGCTGTTTTGCTCGAGATCCGCAAGTTCGTCCTGCCTAACACCGAGTGTGTTTCGGTGCGTCTCTCCCGCACCAGGGGGGGTTCCGCTCAGTCGCGGTTTGCTTTGCCAGGGCAGGACGGGGCTTTTGTTGGAGGGGACATCTAACACGGCGGGTCGGGGAGGCCGCGCCGCACCTTGTGGGGTGGGGGGATCGGTGGTTAGGGTCTTCTTTTATGAGAGTTCTGGTTAGCGGCGTCTGTGGGTTTGTCGGGTCCGAGTTGGCCCTCGGGCTCCGTGCAGTCGGCTATGAGGTCTGCGGGTTCGATAATTTCAGCCGTCCGGGCAGCGAATGGAACCGTCCGCGCATCGAGGCGGCGGGCATCGAGTTTTGGCGTGGTGACGTGCGACGGGAAGAAGATCTGGAGCGGGTCAAAGGCATCGATTGGGTGATCGACGCGGCGGCCAACCCGAGCGTGCTGGCCGGGGTCGACGGCAAGACCGGGAGCAAAGAACTGCTCGAGCACAATCTTTGGGGCACGGTCCAGCTGCTTGAAGTCTGCAAGCGTGAGCAAGCGGGCCTGATCCTGCTCAGCACGAGTCGGGTTTATTCGATCGATGCCTTGTGCGCCTTGCCGGTGGTGGCGAAGGACGGGGCCTTCGCCCTGCCCGAATTGCTGGCCGGGGTCGGACCGGAGGGGGTGACCGAAGAATTCTCCACCGCCGCACCGATCTCGCTCTACGGGGCGAGCAAATTGGCCAGCGAGCAAATCGCCTTGGAGTATGGCGCGGCCTTCGGTTTCCCCGTCTGGGTCAACCGCTGTGGGGTGATGGCTGGCGCCGGACAGTTCGGCAAGCCCGACCAGGGAATTTTCAGCTATTGGATCCACAGTTGGGCGCAGCGCGCTCCCCTCAAATACATCGGTTTCGGGGGCACCGGTCACCAAGTGCGCGACTGTTTGCATCCGGACGACCTGCTCTCCCTCTTGTTGAAGCAAATGGCGGCGGGTGCGTGCGCCGGACACCGGATTTTCAACGTGGGCGGCGGTGCAGCTTCGGCTCGGTCGTTGCGGCAGTTGTCGGAATGGTGCGGGCGGGAGTTCGGGCCGCACGAGGTGGCGGTCGATTTGTCACCCCGGCCTTTTGACCTGCCATGGGTGGTGCTCGATGCAGCCTGTGCGGGTCAGGAATGGGACTGGCGCCCTGAGAAAACGGTGGAGGAGATTTGTCAGGAGATTGCCCGGCATGCGCGTGAGCATCCCGAGTGGTTGGAACTTTCTCGGGGTTGATCATGGCGGCCGAGTATCTTTTGCGACTGGCCTTGCTCGATCAGGCGGAAGAATTTTTCCTCTGGCTGACGCCGGGGGAAAGGGATCGGGCGGCGAGTTTGCCTGACGGTCCGTTGCGCACGCGCTATGTTGTCGCGCGCGGTTTGCGCCGGCAGATGTTGTCCGCCTGCACTGGCCGTCCGGCCCAAGCCCTCGAATTCGAGGAAGATGGCATAGCCAAGCCGCGCTTGGTCGACCCCGAAGGTTGGGACTTCAACCTTTCCCACGCGGGCGAGCATGTGGCTGTCGTGGTCCGACGCGGCGCGGTCGGGATCGATCTCGAACATCATCGCGAGGTGCGGGACAAAGCAGGAATTGTCCGCCGTTACTTCCACCCTGACGAGGCGCAGGCTTGGGAGCGCTGGCCCTCAGACCGCCGGAACAGCGCCTTCTTCCAGTTCTGGTCGGCACGCGAGGCGGCGATGAAGTGCGCCGGCTTGGGGCTGGCCCAAGGAATCGGGGTGACGCGCATTGACCCGGATTTCCTCAATTCCGGCGCGGCCACGGCGCGGGTTGGGCAGAGGGTTTTCGCGGTCAAGGCTTTGGATGCCCCGGCGGGCTGCACTTTGGTTGTCGCGACCGGCCCGGAACCGGCGGCATGAGACGGTGTTGTCTCGTGGTTGAGGTGCTAAACCCGGAGGCGCGCGAAGGCAGGACCTCGATGAGCCCAAGGCTGGCCGCGTTGCCACCCTGGGCGGGCGCCGCGGCGATCCGGACGACAAATTCCTTGTTGATCGTCCTGCTCTGGCCCGACATTGGTAGCGGATTCCTTTCAGACATTCATGAACGAACAAGTCTCACCTCCCTCCCGTTTATCCCTTTATCTTTTATTCGTGGTGGGCGCGGCGTTCGTCATTCTGTTCGTCCTGGTCATCGGTCTGCGCGGCCAAGTGCGCGACTTGCGTGCTATGGTGCTCAACGACCGGGCCAACTCGGCCTTGAATGCGGGGGCCGGGGCGGAGGCCGAAACCTTGTTGGCCGAAGTGGCTGTCCTCGCTCCCGAGACACCGGCGCTGTGGAGCCGCCGGGCGGTCGCCCGCATGGTGGCCGGCCAACCGGCCGAGGCTGCTGACGCCGCCCGCCAGTCCTTGCAGCAAAATCCCAGTGACCCGAGCATGTCCGCTTTGCTCAGTGCGGCGCAAATCCGGGCTAGCGAATTCGACGGTGCCGAGGAGACCCTCACCTCCGCGCTCCAACTCAACCCTCTGCAACGTGACCTGATACAGAACTTTTCCGAGTTGCGCCGTCTGCAGAGCCGTCCGGCCGAGGCTGGCATGATCATCGATCAATATCTGGCGGCGAATCCCTCCGATGGATTTTTCCAATACAAGCGGGCCATGGCCGACGTCGCCGGCAACTTGAGCGATGATCGTCGGAAGGAGATCGCCAAAGCCATCAAGACCGGCGGTGCCACTGCCGGTATCTATGTTGTTGGAGCAGCCATTGACTTCCGAGACGACAATTCTGCTGCGGCCAGGGCCAAGCTCCAGGAGGCCTCCCGGCTGGCCTCCCCGCAGGACATGCGGACCATGCTCGAGGACGTCTTCTTCGCGTCCTATCTTCAATTCACACCGGCAGGTGCTCCGGCCACCGCTCCGTCTCCTTCCCCGGCCGATGGTGTCCGTACCGACAACTGATCCCAGCGTCGTTGACCAGTCTGGTTTGCCGGGAATGGTTCTGCCTTCGACGGCAAGTCAGCGTCAGCACGGTTCTGCGGGCTCGGTCGTAGCCATCGGAGGATACCAGGGACAATCTTGCCTATTTTTGTCGAGAGTTTGTTCCCTCTGACCGGAGGCGCACCCGCCTTGGGGGGAAAACACTTGTCAACACGTCGGGGGACCTTTATTGTTCGCCGATCATCCGGCCGGAACCTGGGCACTGCCCCGCAGTCGCCCTCCGCCGGTTGACGCGCCGCGGGTGTAGCTCAGTTGGTAGAGCACTTCCTTGCCAAGGAAGATGTCGCGAGTTCGAGTCTCGTCACCCGCTCCCCTTTTTTGATCCACGTGAAGTCCCGCTCCTCGCTTGTTTGTTTGCCGCTGGCCGCCGGTTTCCTTTTGGCCGGTTGTGGGCAGCCCGTGCCGGAATCTTCTCAAGTCGATACGGGCCAAGGGGATCCGGAGGTTGTGGAGATTGTGGAGTCGACCACGGAGGGTGTCGAGACTCCCTCAGCGGTGCTTCTCGACACCAAAGTTGAGTCAGTCTCTCCCGACACACTGCCTGGGAGCTACCAAGACCCGGACGTTCCAGAAGTCACCTACACTTTTTCCGCCGACAAATCATGGGAAGCCGTCTGGCAACCGCAGGATGAGTCGCGCGGTCTTCTGATGAGC
>CAMBSX010000086.1 GCA_945870655.1 Chthoniobacter flavus
TTTTGCCGCGGCCGCTTTGTGCACCGACAATGCCGCGATGATGGCCTACGTGGCGGCCCAGCAGTGGAGGTCCGGGCGATCCTCGGGATTCAATGAGGACATTTTCCCCGCGTTGGGCGCGGATTTATTCCGAGCAAACTGAATATTGGCGCGGAAATTGCTTGCAGTGACAAGCAAAGGCGGGCGTCCTTGCCGTCATGTCAGGTCTGCAACAAGGGGTCCAACTCGGGCAGCAGCAAATGCTGTCCCCCCAGATGCGTGAGAGTCTGGAAATCCTGCAAGCGACCGCCCTGGAACTGCAGCAGATGGTGCGTCATCAGATCGAGACCAATCCCGTGCTGGAGGAAGAAGGGCCCGAGGACGAGACGCCCGGGCAAGAACCGGAGGAGGACGCGGCCGACGAAGAACCGGACGAGTTGAGCCGTCTGGAGGAGGATTGGGGGGCATTTTCGGGGGAGGGTGTGCAGAATGGCGATCCGGAGGCCGAGGCACGTCGGCGCCACTTTTTGGAAGGGGTCAGCCCTGCGGAAACCTTGACCCACCATTTGGAGAAACAATTGGGACGGCTGGCTCTGGATGGCGTGCAGCGGCGCATTGCCACCTTGCTGGTGGGAAATCTGAACGAGGACGGCTATCTGGCGGCCACGCCCGAGGAAGTGGCCGACGAAGCGGGCGTGGAAACGGCCGAGGTGATTGAGATGCTCCATTTGTTGCAGACGCTTGATCCGCCGGGTGTCGGGGCGCGTGATTTGTCCGAGTGTCTTCGACTGCAACTCGCGCGGCGCGGCGGGAACTGCGGGACGGCGGTCCGGGTGGTGTCCGGCTATCTGGATTTGCTCGCCCGCAAGAAGTTTCCCGAGATCGCCTCGGCGCTGGGAGTGCCTCAGGAGTCGGTTCGCGAGGCCGGAACTCTCATTGCCACCCTGAACCCCAAGCCGGGCGGTGCCTTCAGCGGGGAAGAAGCTCAGGTTTTCTCGCCGGATGTGGTCATCGAAAAGGTCGGCCAAGATTTTGTAGTTTCCCTCGTGCGCGACAGTGTCCCCCGGCTCCGCATCAGCAGGACTTACCGCGATTTGTTGGGTGAGGCTGCGGGGGTCCCCGAGGTGCGGAGTTACTTGCGCGACAAAATCCGGGGCGGCAAGTTCCTGATCAAGAGCATCCAGCAGCGCCAGCAGACGATCCTGGCCATTGCCCGCGAGATTGCCGCGCGGCAGAGGGCTTTCCTCGAGGAGGGGGTTTCTGCCCTTGCCCCCATGACCATGGCGCAGGTGGCCGGGGTGGTGGGGGTGCACGAGACGACGGTGAGCCGGGCCATTGCCGGCAAGACCGTCGCCACGCCGCAGGGCATTTTCGAAATGAAGTTCTTTTTCACCTCGGGATACCGGGCGGCCGACGGGGCCGAGGTGAGCAGCACCAGTGTGAAAGATGTGCTTGCGGCGCTCATCCGCGGAGAGGATCCGCACAAGCCCTTGAGCGACCAGCAACTGGCGGCACGGCTCAAGGCGGACGGGCTCGCCGTGGCGCGCCGCACAGTGGCAAAATACCGGGAAATGCTCGGAATCCTGCCCAGCCACCTGAGAAAATCCTTTTGAGTGGCGGGGGCGGTCAACAAGATGAAGGAGTCATGACGGAAGTTAATGCGGAAAGTGTGCGCGAGGCCTTGCGCGCGGTGAAGTATCCCGGTTTCAGTCGCGACATAGTTTCCTTCGGACTGGTGGAGTCTGCCGAGGTGCGCGGCGATGAAGTCTTCGTCAAACTTTCGCTCGCTGTGGAGGATCCGAGGGTCGCCCAGCAGATCCATCGTGAGTGCATGGGCGCGCTGGCCGTTTTGCCCGGTGTGCGGACCCCTCATGTTCTTATCGACTTGAAAAAGCCACCCGCTGTGTCCTCGCCCGGAGCAACAAAGATCGAAGGGGTGAAGCATGTCGTGGCGGTGGCCAGCGGCAAAGGGGGGGTGGGCAAGAGCACGGTGGCCTCGAACTTGGCCCAAGCCCTCAGCTTGGACGGGGCGCGCACCGGTCTGTGCGATTGTGATCTTTACGGGCCGAGCATCGCCCTGATGTTCGGCACGACCGAGCAACCGGCGGCGACGGAGGACAACCGTATCGTGCCGATCGGGCGCTACGGGTTGAAGTTGATGTCGATGGGATTCCTTACCGATCCCGACACGCCGGCCGTGCTGCGCGGGCCCATGGTGACACGTTACACCCAGCAATTTCTGCGTCAGGTGGAATGGGGCGGACTCGACTACCTCATCCTCGACCTTCCCCCGGGCACCGGCGACATCCAGCTCACGGTGGTGCAGACCGTGGCTCTGGCCGGTGCGGTTGTCGTGACCACGCCGCAGGAAGTGGCTTTGATCGACGCGCGCAAAGCGGTGGCCATGTTCGACAAGACGAATGTGCGTGTGCTCGGTATCGTGGAGAACATGAGCCACTTTGTCTGCCCGAGCGATGGCGTGCGCTATGACATTTTTGGTTCGGGTGGCGGGCGGCGCGAGGCGGACCGGCTGGGTGTGCCGCTGCTTGGCGAGGTGCCGATCGATATGGCCACGCGTGAGGCCGGGGACACGGGAATGCCGGTCGTGGCGCGTGCACAGGACAGTGCGGTCGGGAGGGAATTCATGAAAATAGCCCGTGCTTTGCGCGCGGAGCTTGAAGGTGCACCAGTGGCAAGAAGCGACGCATGAGCCCGAACGGGTGTCACTTTGGTTTTGCCCTCAACATGTCTTCACCTTGACTCTTGGCGCGGCGGCGCTTAGGCTTCGCGCATGACTGCCCCCCATGACGAGGGTACCAGCCTCGTTCGGAACTCCATGCTGTATCGTGAGTTTATCGCCGAGAGGGAAGAGATTCTGCGCCACAAGTGGATCGAGAGCGAAAAGGTCGGCCATGACATCGGCTTCGAGAGGGCGTTGCTGGATTGGGTGATGCGCCACCGGGGCGGGTGGCGCGACAACCGGACGCCCCGGCCCCGGCCGGCGACCGGAGTCAATTGAAGTTCCTTGACCGGGCCGGAGCAAAAAGCCCGGCTACTTTTCGTCGCGCAGAGTGAGCGCAAATTTCCAGGTCACGGGACGAGACCCCTCTTCAAGGGCCCGCCGAGGCACATTGCAGACCCGCCGCGGACCGATCGAAACACCGGTCTTCATGCCGGTGGGCACGCAGGGCACGGTCAAGGCGGTCAGCCCGCGCGAATTGCACGAATTGCGCGCCCAGATCATCCTCGGCAACACCTATCATCTTTTTGTCAGGCCGGGTTTGGATGTTATCCGCAAGCTCGGCGGGCTGCACAAATTCATGGGCTGGGATGGTCCGATTCTCACGGATAGCGGGGGATTCCAGGTCTTTTCGCTGGCCAAGCTGCGCAAGATCACGCCGGAGGGCGTGCATTTTCAAAATCATCTCGATGGCACGCCGTGCTTTATCGGTCCGGAGACATCAATGGAGATCCAGCAGGTGCTGGGCTCGGATATTGTCATGGCCTTCGACGAATGTCCGCCCCATCCCTGCACCCACGAGGCGGCGGCGAAAAGTCTCGAGCTGACGCTCGCTTGGGAGCGACGGTGCCTCGATTGGTGGGCTCGGCAGAACGGCGAGGGCGAGCGGCCGTTGCTTTTCGGTATCGTGCAGGGTTCGTCCTATGCCGATCTCAGGGCAAAGTCGGCGCGCGAGTTGGTTGCGATGGGATGGGACGGCTACGCGGTGGGCGGGGTCAGTGTGGGTGAACCGGAAAGCGAAATGATGCAGGCGGTGGAATCCGCCGTCCCGCATTTGCCGGAGGACCATCCGCGCTATGCCATGGGCCTCGGTACGCCACCGCAGCTGGTTGAAATGGTGGCGCGGGGGATCGACATGTTCGATTGTGTCTTGCCGACACGAGTGGCGCGCAACGGGACGGCATTCACGGCGGCAGGAACACTCAACTTGAAAAACGCCTGCTTCACGCTTGACGCGGGGCCGATCGAAGACGGTTGTCTATGTTACGCTTGCGCCAATTTTTCCCGGGCTTACCTCCGGCACCTGATCAAAGCGGAAGAAATTCTCGGTCTCCGGCTCATCACACTGCACAACCTGCATTTTTACCTCAACCTGATGGCCGGGGTGCGGTCCGCCTTGGAGGCGGGCACTTTCGCGGATTTCCGTCGCCAATTCGTCGGCGGCTACCGGCCGCACAAGCAAGACTGAGCTTTCAGCTCAGGGATCTTGCTGGTCTTCGCGCACGTAGGGGTAGCGCGTTTCGAAAAGCAATTCGGGCGGGAATTCGGAATAACCGCTCCAGATCCATTGCACGTTGCTCTTGTAGGGCGGGGCGTAGGTTCCTTTGTAGGTCGGGACAGGAAAGAGAAAGGTGTCGTAGAGGCCGTAACCGAGGCGGGCAAAGACTCGCCCGACCCCGCGCACGATGCCGTAGCTGAAAGCGGCCGAGTTGCCTTCGAAGTAGTTGATCGACATCATGGAAGTGGGTAATTCGGTGAGACCGTAGGCGATATTGCCCAAACCGCGGCCGAGCTTGCGGGTCGGGCCCCACTCCGAGGAGGGAGGCTGTTGGATGTCGGCGCTGGCCAGGGAAACGGACAGTAAGAGGCCGGCGACTGGAAGGAGGAATTTCATTATTGGCTTTTTACCACTGGCGGAGGGCCCTTGGCAAGTCCCCGGCGCTTAATCCCCCAATTCCACGCTCCAGCAACCGACGTCGACGAAGTGGCGCCAGCTGTCGTGGACCGAGGACGAGTAGGTGAGGTGGATAAAGGGGCGCCAGCGGGGACGCTTCGGTTCCTTGAGCAGCTGCATCTTGGCTTCGTGGGGCAGGCGATTCCCTTTCCGCGTATTGCAGGGGATGCAGGAGCAGACCACGTTTTCCCACGAAGTTTCCCCCCCGCGCTGGCGCGGCATGACATGGTCGAGGTTCAACTCCTGCCGGTCGAGGCTGCGGGCGCAGTATTGGCAGGTGTGGTTGTCGCGTTCGTATATGTTTTGTCGGGTGAATTTGACCTCTTTGCTCGGCAGGCGGTCGAACAGGCGCAGGACGACAACGGTGGGAACGCGGATGTTGAAGCGGACGGAGTGGACCATTTCGTCCCCCGGTTCCCGCTGGGAGAGGTCGTACCAACTCGGAAAGTCGTGGGTTGAATAGTTGTCCTCCTCGTCGCGCCAGACAACATTGGCATGGTCTTGGTAGAGAAGCGTGAAGGCACGGCGGACGCTGCAGACATTGACGGCCTGCCACAATCGGTTGAGCACTAAGACGTGCCGGTCGAGCAGCGACTCCATGGGATGGGTGATTCGCAAGGTTGACGAACAGGCGGAAAATAACCAAGGCCCCACCCTCTGTCAAATCGATGGCCGCGCGGTTCTGCGGGGCGTCATTGCTTTTTGCCGCCGGGAAACCTAAGATCTCATCTCCGATGAATCTTGTGCGGTTATTCCTTTTTTGCGCTGTCTTCACGGCGGCGTCCACCGTTTGGGTCGTGGCGCAGGACGACCCGGCGCGCGAGTATTTTTCTGCTTACCAAGAATTCCAACGTGCCGAGCGTCTGGAGCGGGAGGGTCGCAACGACGATGCCATTGCCAAGTTCCGGTTCGTTGCCACCCAACTAAGCCAAATCAAAGCGCAGTCGCCGGACTGGCAGCCCATCGTCATCGACTTCCGCCTGGGCAAAACCAAGGAGGCGATCGTCCGTCTTGAGGGGTCGCTTGAGTCGCCCACTCTGGGTCCGCCGCCCGATTTGCCGATGCTCGATGGTCCTGAGGATATTCTTCCGCCCTTGGAGTCGCCCCGCCGCCCCGGCGGTTCCACCCCCCCGACCATCTCCATTTCGCCCGGGGACGACGGTTCCACCGGTTCGTCCGCTTCCCCTCCCTCGGTCGCCGCGGTCTCCGCCGAAAGCGATGACGTGGTGCGCCTGCGCGAGCAATTGCGCGTCGAGCGGGGTCGCACTGCGGAGCTGGAGAAGAGCTTGCAGCAGGGCGAGGCGGACCTTTCCGCGGCAGCCATGGAATTGGAAAAAACCAAGGTGCTGGTCGTGGACCTGACAACCAAGCTGCGCCAAGTCGAGGAGTCGGGTGTGGCTTCGGCCGAGATTTCGGCGTCAGCCAAGGAAGAAATCGACAAGCTCGGGGCCGCGGTCCGGGACTTGGAAGCCGCGGTCACGGCGGCCAACAACGAGAAAGAGGAGCTCAGCGGCCGCATCGCCGAAAGCGCCAAGCAGGTCGAGGAATTGGCCGCGCGGGCCGAGCAAGCCGAGGCGCGCAGCAAGGAACTGGAGGTCGAGCGTGACACGCTGGCCGCCGCCCGTGACCAAGCGGTCAAGGATGCCGAGGCAGCCAAAGCCGAAACGCAGACGCTCACCATTCGTGTGACCGAACTCGAGGAGGAGCGCATACAACTCGTTGCGGCCCGTGACGAGGCCCGGAAAGAGGCGGCTGAAGCCAAGACCGCCTTGGAAAAGTCGGCGGACCTGATCGAAGCCAATCGCCAACTCGAGGGCAAGTTGGCCGAAGCCGCAATGCAGGTCGAGGGCATGGCGAGCGATGCCAAGGAAAAGGAAGAGGTGATTGCCGGCCTCCAGTCCAGCTTGGATAGCGTGCGCGCGGAACTTGCCGATGCGCAAAGCAAGCTGCGCGATGACCGGGAGCGTTTCGACAAGCTGCAGCTGGTCAACGATCAACTGCTTAAGGAATATGACGAGGTCACCGGGGCGCTGGCTGCGGTGCAGCTCGGCGATGTCACCGCGGTCGAGGCCAAACTCATCCAGCAGGAAAACGAGGTTTTGCGTGGTATCATCATGCGGCAAATCAAAGAACAGGCGCGCCGGGAACAGGCCTACCGTCTGGCGCAGGAAGAGATGGAGCGTCTGGAAATCAAGTCCGATACCCTGAACGACAAAATCATCCAGCTGGCCAAACCAACGCTTGAATTGACCGAGGCCGAGCAGGAAATGCTGAAAAGTCCCGTGGTTACGGTGCTCCATGCCAGCGATGACACGCTCACCGCCCAGGTCGAGATCTTCAAGCCGAAGGTCGAAGACTTGGCGGCTGCACCGGGCGAGGAGGGGCCGGGGGCCGCACCGCAGATTGCAGCGGAGGTTGTCGCCGAAGACGCACCGCTGACCGAAGTGGAAGTTGTCGCCGAGGCCGCCGCCACCCCGCCGGCCGAGGTCGAGAGTGAGGCGGTGGCCGCAGTCATGCCTCCCGGCGAGACAGAGGGAGATGCCGAGGAGGAAGGGCAACCGTCTGTTTCACCGGATGAAGCCGGCGTTTCCACCCCGGAAGCGGATATCCCCCCCGAGGTGCTCGCGCTCATTGCCGAGGCGCGCGATCAATTTGTCCGCGGCAATTTTTCCGCCGCGGAAAAGCTCTACCAGCAATTTGTCGAACTGCAGCCCAACAGCGTGGTTGCCCTGGCCAACCTCGGTGTTACCCAATTCCGGCAAGGCAAGCTGACCGCGGCGCAATTGGCCCTCGAAAAAGCGATCGCAGCCGATCCCAACGACGCGTTCACCCTCACCACCTTGGGCGCAGTCATGATCGAGCAAAACCGCATCGAAGACTCGCTCGCGTACCTCGAGCGTGCGAGCGAGGTTGTCCCCGATGATCCGGTCACGCTCAATTATCTGGGGGTTGCCGCCAGTCAACTCGGCCAATTCGGCAAGGCTGAACAATCCCTGCGCCGGGCTATCACGGTGAACCCCGAATACGCCGAAGCACATTTCAATCTGGCGGTGATCTACGCCACCGCCAAGCCGCCATCCCTCGCGCTGGCCAAGCGCCACTACGAGAAAGCCCTCGCGCTCGGTTCTGGCCCGGATGCCCGACTTGACTCGCTGCTCCGGGATAATCCGGGAAGTTGATGGTGCGGCCGCCGGGGGCAAAAAGTGGGCAGGGGGTCCGGACCTCGTTGGCGGCACAGCTCGGAAAAAGTACCGGTGCTTTCGGCTGTTCTTGTCCACGGTCTGGATGACCCGACGATGGCTTTGTAACCTTGGTGGATAATATGGTCACGCGCTTGCGGAGGTGGGGGGTGCCTAGGAAGCCGTTGGCCCGATGCGGCGAATTGCTATTGCTGGCCGGAGAACATTTCCGGTAGGTTTCATTTATGGTCAGAGTTTCGATATTTCTTCCGCTTCTTGCCGTGCTTCTGTTGTCCGGCGGCTGCCAGAGTAATCAGGAATCACCGGATGTTGCCGTGCCGCTGACGTTGGAGTCGGTCGGACCTCTTTATGCAGATTACGCCATGGATGCCGCGGATACCGACGACAACGATGCCATCACTGTCGCTGAGTGGACCACGGCCGGAGGCACCCGGCGGAGCTTCGCGCGGGTGGATCAAAACCGGAACGGCTTGATCCACCGCCGTGAATTGATTCGTTTTGGTTCGAACGCGCGGTTTTTGGATTTCACCCGGCGCCGCATGGATCTGAACAGGGACAATCGGCTGACCCGCCGGGAATTCCTTTCGCCTTTTGGCGTCAGCCGTCTGACCCGCCGGGATTACCATTCGCCCTTTGGCAT
>CAMBSX010000087.1 GCA_945870655.1 Chthoniobacter flavus
CTCGTGGCCACCACAGCCGGAACCGTGGTGGTCCGCGCCCTGCAAGACGGCGACGCCACCTACCAGTCCGCCCTGCCCGTCGAACACTCCATCACCATCACCGAGGAACAGTCACCCTACGAAGTCTGGGCCCGGTCGGTCTTCGGCCCAGACACCGCCACCCAAGGAGGCCCCGACCACGACTTCGACGGCGACGGACAAAGCAACCACCAAGAATGGCGCGCCAAGACCGACCCCCGCGATGCCAACTCTCGCTTCCAAATCGCCTCCACCGACCAAACTCCCGAGGCCTTCACTATCCGCTGGCAAGCCCAAGACGGCGTCACCTACCGCATCCTTTACAGCACCAACCTCAATACCTGGCAGGAACTCCCCAACTCCACCCGCACCGGCTCCGGCTCCACCCTAACCCACACCGATACCGATATCACCAACCACCCGCGTAAGTTCTATAAAATAGAAATCGTGGAGTAGGGACGAGGTGCCGTCCGAAGCACGTGAACGGTCATTTCCGGCGGGCAGTTGAAGCGGGCCGGGACGCCGCAGGAACCGGTGCCGCGCGAAGTGTAGCCGTGGAGCCCGTGGTGTGTCCATGGGCCGGTGAATTGGGCGGGCGGACATCGGCCGTTGCGCACCAGGGCAATGCCGCCCGGCAGGCAGATTTGTCCGCCGTGGGTGTGTCCGCTCAGCATGAAGTTGAAGCCGTGGTGCCGTGCCTCGTCGTAAACCTCCGGACTGTGGGCCAGGAGGATGGAGCAGGCGCCTGGCGGGATGCCGCAGCGGGCGGCTTCGAAATCGTGGGTGCGGTAGAAGTGCGGATCGTCGAGGCCGGCGAACCAAAGTTTGTCTGCGCCGCGCCTAACGGCCGTGTTTCCATTGAGCAGGACGCGCACTCCTGCCGCTTCGAGATGCGGGACGATCTCGATGATGTCATGGTTGCCGAGGACGGCGAGGGTGCCGGATCCGAGCGCGGCTCCAATCCGCCGGATGTCCGGCAGGCAGGCGCGGAAGTGGCCGGCAGGATGGTCGGCGAAGTCGCCGGTGATGACAGCGAGATCATGGGGTGTGCGGGCGATGATTTCGACCAAGCGGTCGGCGAAGTCCGCCACGCAGTCGAGGTGGAGATCGGAGAGATGGAGCAGGCGGAAGCCGTCGAAACTTGGAGGCAGGTTGGCCAGCGGTTGCTCGCGGGTGACGGTGCGGATGTCGAGGCAGTTGGCGCGCCCGCGTTCAGCGAGTCGGGTGAGGCGGAGCAAGGCCTTGATCACGCGGTCGACCGGCACGACACGCTCGACGACGAGCGGCCCTTCGCCCTGATGGACAAGGCGGGCACGCAGGTCGGCTTGGCGCCGGAGACGTTGGCGGAGGAGGCACGGTCCGAGCCGGGCGGCCAGCCCGCGGAAATCGGTCGTGTCGTCCGACATGGACGCCTAATTCGGGTAAACTTTGCCGGCGTCGAAGGCCGGCGTTTCCCCGACGGCGAGCAGTCGGCCCTCCATGTCATAGCCCTGGAAGAAGCAGCTCTGGTAACCGGTATGGCAGGCGCCGGTGGTCTGGCGGACCTCGAAAAGGAGGCAGTCCTTGTCGCAGTCGGCATACCAGCGGACGACATCCTGGGTGTGCCCGCTGGACTCGCCTTTGAACCAGAGCTTCTGGCGCGAGCGGCTCCAGTAATGCATCTTCCCTGTGGCGAGCGTTTTTTCGAGCGACTCGCGGTTCATCCAAGCCATCATGAGCACGCGGCCGCGCGGGGGCATGGCGTCCGAAGCCTCTTGCACGATAACGGCGATGAGGCCGTCGGCGTTGAATTTGAAGTCGTTCATGGAAGAAACAATGTCGCGGGAGTGGGCGGGGCCGGGCAAGCGGTATTTGGTAGGGCGCGGCGTCCCCGACGCGCCGCGAACATTATGACCGATGCAGGCGGCGGGTCCGGAGGTCCTGCCCTAACACGAGACAGCCACCCGGGGTTCAGATCTCACGCATGAGTTGCACATGGGGAGCGGAGTGGCTCACTGGATGGCCGTCGATGGCGACGAGGAGGTCGCCCCGGGAATCAATGCCGAGGAAGGGTCCGCGGATGGTTTGGTCCGCAACGGACAACTCGATCTCCCGGGTGCCGCCCCAGTGGCGGTTGATGTCGTCGGCCAGCGCCGCGAATCCCTCTTCCGCGACGCGCCCGTGCAGGACGCGCAAGGCGATGAGAATTTCTTCGTAGATGTCGTTCGCGGGGGGGGCAAGGGGCAGCTCTTCGGCCAGTGAGGTGGCGATGGCCGCGAGTTCGGGATCGGCTCCAAGGTTGTTGGTCACATTGAGCCCGAGGCCGATGACCACGCGGTCGGGCGCGAACTTTTCCATGAGGATGCCGCAGATTTTTTTCCGTCCGATAAGCACGTCGTTGGGCCAGCGCAGGCGTGCGGTGGTCAATCCGAGTCCGCGCAGGGTGGCGACCACAGCGAGTCCGGCGGCAAGGGGGAAGGCGGCCCAACCGCGGTCGGGCGGGTCGAGGGGAAGGACCACGGACATCCACAAGCCGCCTTGGCCCGAGTCCCAGCGCCGCCCATGGCGGCCGCGCGCGGCGGTCTGGGTGCGTGCGCGGATGGAATGCCAAGGAGGCAGGTCGCGGGCGTAGTCGTTGGTTGAGGCGAGGCTCTCCGCCTCGTGGAGCGTCCAACCGCGCCACACGTGGGTTCGAATTTCCATGACGCGGCTAGGGCGAGGGATTTGTAGGGGAGCAACTGGCGATAAAGGCGGCCCCGATCGCGCCAGCGCCCTTCCGCCGCGGGGCACGCAGTAAGTGCAGCGTGTTACCCAGTCGGCGATTTTGCTCTCGCATAGCTCGATGCTCGGTTCGTCGCGGGAGTCCAGCAAGGACAAGTTTTATTCCCAGGACCAAAGTGGCCCCATTGTTCCTTGCCGAGCGGCTTGGCCCTTTATACCTTGGAGGGTCTGATTCTCAAGAGTGCCGGGAAACTTATGAAAGATAATCTCTCGTGGTTGTTGGTCTCGCCTGAAGCGCTGCGGCGTGGATGGCTGGGCTGGACTTTGTCAGGTGCGGTGGCGCGCACGGGCGGACTGGAAGTTGTCTGGGCTGGTCTGGTCGACGAGCCGGCGGGCCGGGCTGGCTTGCTTGTTTTTCGCGGGGAGGATGCGGTGGCGAAATTGTCCGCGGCCGTTGGTTCGGTCCGCGCTGCGGGCTCGCTTGCCGCAATGCTGGGCGAAGGCATGCTTTCGGCCGCAGAGCCCGGTGCGGATGTCGTCGCAAACCTGCAAAGGTTTGCCGTCTCACAGAGTGACGCCTTGTCCTTACCGGTTGGGACGGGGGCACAGCGCTCGCTTGTTCTGGTCAAGCCGGACAATTTCGATTTCCCCGGTACGCGTGCCGGCGCCGTGATCGACGTCTTTGCCCGCACCGGCCTTGTTCCGGTCGCGCTCAAGGTCCACCACATGTCGGTGGCTCAGGGTATGGATTTTTACGGTCCGGTGCTTGACGCGCTGACGGAAAGATTCGGCCCGGAAAAGGGGCGCGATCATTGGGAGAACATCGTCGAATTCATGGCGGGCTCCCGCCCGTCGGCCGTACCGGAGAACGAACATACGCGCCCCGGGACCCGCAAAATCCTCGCTTTGGTCTTCGAGGGACCGGATGCTATCGGCAAAATCCGCACGGTGTTGGGTCCGACCGATCCGGCCAAGGCGCCCCCGGGTACCATTCGCAAGGAATTCGGCACCAGCATCATGATCAATGCGGCGCACGCCTCGGATGCACCGGAAAATGCGTCCCGCGAGATCGGTATTGTCCGGGTAGAGGACAACTCCTTGAAACGATTCGTTGAATCTGCGGCCGTGGCAGCGTAATTTACGCGGCTCAACTTTTTATCCCGAAATACATTTATGGATCTCTCTTCCAACGCCGTGCAACTCACCCCCTCCCTCACTCTCGCCATTGACAGCAAGGCCAAGGCCATGCGCGCCGAGGGCATCGACGTCTGCGGATTCGGGGCGGGGGAGCCCGACTTCGACACGCCGGAGCACATCAAAGAAGCAGCCATCAAGGCGCTGCAGGAAGGTTTCACCAAATACACCCCGAGCGCCGGGCTTCCCGAGTTGCGCACGGCGATCAGCGAAAAATTCTCCAAGGACAACGGCATCGATTACAAGCCGAACCAGGTTATTGTGAGCAATGGTGCCAAGCAGTCCTGTTTCAATGCCGTCCTCGCCTGCTGCGAACCGGGCGACGAGGTGATCATTCCCGCGCCTTACTGGCTGAGCTATCCCGACATGGTCAAGCTGGTCGGGGCCGAGCCGGTCATCGTCCAGACCAAGGCCTCCAACGCCTACAAGATGACCCCCGAGGAATTCGAAAATGCGATGACCCCGAGGACCAAGATGGTCATTATCAACAGCCCGGGCAATCCGACCGGATCAGTCTACACCCGTGAGGAACTTGAAGCGCTGGTTGAAGTTGCCTTGACCGAAGACATTTTCATCCTTTCCGACGAAATTTACGAAAAGCTCATCTATGACGATGCCTCGCATGTCAGCGTCGCCTCGTTGTCCAAAGAAGCCTACGACCTGACCATCACGGTGAACGGCTTTAGCAAAGCCTACGCCATGACCGGATGGCGTCTCGGCTACCTCGGTGCTCCCGACCATATCGCCAAGGTCATCGACTCCCTGCAAAGCCACAGCACCTCCGGTCCGAATTCGTTCGCGCAGAAGGGTGCCGTTGCCGCACTCAAGGGTTCGCAGCAATGCGTGACCGACATGCGCGATGAATTCAACGTCCGCCGCGAATACATGTACGAGCGCCTGGCCGCCATTCCGAATGTCTCGACGGTCAAACCGCTCGGCGCGTTTTACATGCTGGCTGATATCTCGAAGTTTGGTCTTAGTTCGACCAACTTTGCCGACCGGCTGCTCAGCAAGGCCGAAGTTGCGGTGGTCCCGGGCATCGCCTTTGGCGACGACAAAACCGTGCGTCTCAGTTATGCGACCGACCTCGAGACGATCAAGACGGGTCTCGATCGCATCGAGCAGTTCTGCCGGACAATCTAACGACCGCGTAAAGTTTCCACGAGACGGACAGCCTTCGGCTTGCTCGTTTTGCTTGGCCGGCAGGGCCGCGAAGCCGTTTTTGGTGCGACGTCCCTGGGGTTCAGCGGGCCTCATGCTCTTGATCGTCCCTCTCGATGAGGTTCGCGAGAGCGATACCCGCTTTGCGGGCCATCCGCTCCAAGCGGATGAAAATCTGCGCGGTGATGAAGGCGTCGCCGGAGGCGGTGTGGCGGTCGTGGGGTTCGACGTCGAAGAGCGCCCCCAGACTGTCGAGGTCGAAGCCGCGGATTTCGCGTCCGTCGAACGCCCCACGTTCCTCTAGGGCAAGGGCGATGCGCATGGTGTCGAGAGCGGGATTCGGCAGATCACGGCCGAGTCGGCGCGCGGCATGGGCCACGATCTTTTGGTCGAAGCCGACGTGGTGGCCGACGAGCACCCCGTCACCCACGTAGGCGAGGAACTTGTTCACCGCTTGCGCCTCGGTTTCCCCGCGGGCCGATTCGGCCTGGGTGATGCCGTGGACGAGGACGGCGGAGGTCATGCGCCAGTCGCTCAAGATGGCGTCGAATTCATCGTCGAGACAGATCTCCCCGCCACGCACGGCCACCGCGCCGATGGTCAAGATACCGTCCTTCGACGGATCGAGCCCGGTCGTCTCGCAATCAAAGACCACGTAACGCGGCTCAGCCTTTGAATCCATAATGGTTCGCGGTGAAAGCGATGAGCGTGCCGATGTCGCGGAAAACCGATTTGAGCTGCACCTGCTCCGTGCGGTTGAGCGCAGCGGGACGGAGCTCACGTCCGTCGTCCCCGCCACGCAGTCCTTGCCCCGCGCGGAAATATTGCGCGACACGGAAGGCGCGTGCGCCCTGCGCAAAGACATCGGCACCTTGCGGAAAGCGCCGGGCCGCCGCAGCCAGACGTTCGAACGTTCCGGTCGCGTGCAGGTCGCCGCCGTCGAGATGGAAGACCCGCGCCACATCGCTCACCGGCCCTAACGCATAGTCCTGCAGGTCGATCGTTTCGCGGGCCAGTCCGTCCGCCTCGACCGCGTATCCCTCATAAATGGTGACCGGCGGCAGGTTGCCCAGGGCGTCATTGGCCAGCAGGCGGATGAAATTGGGCCTCGCCGCCATTTCCTCACGCAGCGCGGTGAAAACTGCTTCAAGCATGGCTGGATCACCTGCCACATCCGAGAGATCGAAGAAAGCCATCTGCTTCCAGATTTCGCCGCCTATCGGATCACGGACGAGAGAGCAGAAAAATTCACTCCATTCGCCGATCGTGCGGTAGCGGGCGCCGGGTTCCTGCGCATCTGAGGTGGTTGCGGCAGGAAATCCCGCTGCGGCGAGCCCTTCGTCGATGCGGCCGAGCAAGTCTTGCGTCCAAGCGCGTGTTTTTTCGTCGTCTGACGTCAGGCCTACTGCGGCCATGTTCGTCGCGGTGAGGAGTTCCCCGCGCCCGGCTTGGCCGGTCAGCGCCAACGCGAACGGCCCGGGTGCCGGTCCCGCTTTCTCGCGCGCCCAAAGTTCCGCGCGTCGGAACATGGCGCGCCGCGCCTCGGCCGCCAAACGCGTGCACCACGGGACATCGTCAGCCGAAGACAAATCGCCCGCGAGCAGAAGATCCAACTCCTCGCCCATGGCCCGCAACGATGAAGGGGAGTCGGCCCGGCGGACTTCTCGCACGAGGGCCAGAGGATTGCGTCCCTGTGCCAGCGAGACCGAGTTTTCCGAAATCATGCCCAACGCCCGGCTCTGCGGCGTGCCATCCTCGGTCACGCACAGATGCCGGATACCATGACGAATCATCTCGAGCAGCGCATCCTGCGGCGTGGCTTGCGGTGACACAGTGATGACCGGACGGCGCATGATGTCGCCTACGGCAGCCATGGTCGGCACGCGGCCCGTGGCGATCTCGTTGCGCAGATCGGTTTCGGTCACCACGCCCGCCGCTTTTCCGTCGGGCTCGACGACGAGAAAAACCGGACTGTCCGCCGCGGACATTGCCGAGGCCGCCTCGCGGACGGTCTGCGTGGATGGACCCGTGACCATACCGGCCTTGAGCCGCGCGAGATGTTCTTCCCGTCCGCCACGCCAATCCGATGGACCTTGGTGGTGTGCTGTCTCCGTCTCCACCTCTTCCGAGGCAAAATAAACTTTGAGAAATCGGCTGACCCGCGGCGACTCCGCGCAGAGCCGGGTGAAGACGGAAGCGTCGAGGGCGTAGAGGATCGAGTCCTCGTCGACCAGCGCCGAATCGGTGTGTGACTCCTCGCCGAGCACAGCCCCCGCACCGACGAAATCACCCGGTCCGCGCAGATCGGACAGCCTCTGCTCCTCGCCGCGCACCAGCCGCACCGATCCCTTGTTGATGACATGAAAATAGCGCCCGTGCGTGGTGCCTTGGTCGAAAAGAATTTCCCCCTTCTCGCAGAACTGCACCCGCCCCGACCGCGCCAGTTCGAGCAGTGCCTCATCCGGGAGGTAATTGAAGGGCGGGAAACCTTTCAGGAAGTCCGCAACGCGGAGGATGATGGCGGACGTTTTCAAAGCGGCCGTGATCTTCCATGCAGATAGGGCGAAGCAAAGCAGAAAGCGAAGTTCGCTCGCCTGCTTTCGTACTCAGCTCACTAGGTGGTGATCAAGGAAGGGCGGCATTTGGGCGAATATGTGCTGCGACTCGGGGGCAAAGGAATCGACAAAGTAGGTGGAATGGGAGGGCCCCCTCCATGAGGTGCAGATCGACGGTGACGCCCGCTTGGCGCAGAAGCGCTAGGATGAATCATTCGCCAAAGTGTTTCGGCGCGCCGCAGATGCCCTAAACCTTTTCTGCGCGGCGGAGAACGGATTCAACGAAATCTTCACCATCGACCGGCACATGCTCGCTGCTTGTGCGGCGTTCAGATTAGATGGACGCAATCTGATGGCTTAGCGCCGCTTCAGACATTGAAGCGGAATTCGATGACGTCGCCGTCTTGGACGGTGTATTCCTTGCCTTCGATGCGGAGTTTTCCTGCTTCGCGGGCCTTGCCTTGGGAGCCGAGGGTAACGAGGTCTTGGAAGGCGATGGTTTCGGCGGCGATGAAGCCGCGTTCGAAATCGCTGTGGATGACCCCGGCCGCGGCGGGGGCTTTGTCGCCGGCACGGATGGTCCAGGCGCGGGTTTCTTTCGGTCCGGTGGTGAGATAAGTGCGCAGTCCGAGCAACGCGTAGACTTTTTTGATCAGCTCGCCGACCCCGCTTTCTTCGAGACCGAGGCTTTGCAGGTAGTCTTTGCATTCCTCGGGCGAGAGGTCGACCAGTTCGCTTTCGATTTGTGCGCTGATCACGGTGGCTTCGGTATCCAGATGCTCCGCGGCGTATTTTCTCACCGCGGCGACATGTTTGCCGGAGGGTGATTCGGGGGCGAGATCGGCCAGATCGCCTTCCTGCACA
>CAMBSX010000088.1 GCA_945870655.1 Chthoniobacter flavus
ACCATCATGGCTGAAAAAATGGGCATGCCCCTGCGCCAGATGGTCGAGACCGGCCTCTATCCGGTCGTCCTGCGCACCGAAATCGATTACCTCTCGCCGGGCAAAGTCGGCGAACGCCTGCTTGTCCGCGGCGGGGTCTGCCACCTTGCCCGTGTCCGCTTCGGTGTACATTTCGAGGTTGTCCGGCCGGAGGACGGCACCATCCTCGCCGACTGCCGGCAGACCCTCGCCCTCATCCGCATGCCCGGAGCCAAAGCAGAGCGCTTGCCGGACGAATGGTTCAGCAAAGCTTGAATGCTTGCTACAAACCGCTCTCAAGCTCGCGGAGCTGCCGGTAGCGGCGGTCGATCACGGCCCGCAGTTTCCTACTTGCCTCCTGCCATGACAGCGCGATGCCGTTCTCGAAAAAGGCAAGCCGCTCGAGTCGGTGTTGCTCTGGATCGGTAGCCAATGGAGAGGGTTTCGATTTGGCCCGCGTATCATTGATACGGCCGATATGGCGGTCTCTGTCCTCGCCAGCGCGCAACAGATCGTCGCAAAGAAGGACAGCGGTTTCGTAAAGGCGCTTTTGCTCCGAAGCAACATCCCGCTTCATGTCACGCAAGTTCTCCCGCAAAACCCGGAGGTCACGGTTTTGCGGCGGAGAAGGTATCGGGCTCTCCGTCTCAAAGGGCAAGGGGCCGAGAATTTGGTCGACATGTGCGTCGATGAATCCCGAGAGGCGCTCGACGGGGCTCACCTCGGGCTGCGGCGCTGGGAAGTACGCCCAGACAAAATAAGCACTTGCGGCCAAAAGAGCGGAGACCAATAGCTTTTTCACTGCGCTGACTGAACCGAAATCCTGACTGCAGCAGCAAGTTTTTTCCAACTGGTATTCGTCGACTCAAACCCCGGCCCGCAAGGACCGCGCCACAGCCCCGAGTGCCATGGTCAGCTTTTCCCGCACCCCGGGCGCAAAGCCGCGCTTTTCGTGCAAGACGAGGAGTTGCAAAGCATCGCTACGCAACAGGCTGGCGTTGCCGACCTCCAGATGCAGGGTGATTCCGCGCGGCTCACCCCAGCCAGCCCCGCCGGCATCGGCCGCCCGGTCCATCGCCCCCGAAGCGGCCTCGAGCAATTCCGCCTGCTTGAGATCCAGCGGCATGCTCCATGCGGCAAGAACCTCACGGCGACGCGACAACAAACAGCCCTCGATTCCCGGCAGACCGCAGCACAACCGCGGCACATCGGCCGGCGTGAGCCTTTCCTCGGTGTGGAAAATTTCCTGCAAAACACTGTCGGAACGCAGTCCAATCGTGCTCCATGCCCGGTCGGACCGCTCCATGCGCGGCAAGCCCGAGAGCACCCGCTCACGGAGGCCGCCAGGCAAGACGGTCTCGTCCGCCCCGCCGGGCCAAACCTCCGACTCCCACAGAACATGGAGCGGATGCCTTCCTTTCGGTTGCAGGGCCAAGGCTTTGGTCACGGGCCAAGAAGAACTGGTCCGCTTTGCCTTTGCAATCCGCCGTTGCTGGTTAAATTCAAATCATGACCCGTTTTATCCTGCCTATCCTCGTCGGCGCGGCGATCGGCTCCGCGCTGGGCTATTTCGGGCAATGCACTTCGGGCACCTGCCCGCTCACCGCCACATGGTGGCGCGGAGCACTTTTCGGGGCCTTGTTCGGCGTCCTGGTCACCTGGCCTTCCTCGGCACAGCCATGAAGACCGTTACCATTACCGAAGCTAAAAAACACCTCGGGGCCTACCTCAAGGAGGCTGTGGACGGGCAGAATATCGGCATCATCTGCGGCAGCCGCATTGTCGCCCTGCGGCCGGTTGCCGTGACCTCGGTTGACTTCGACCAAGCCGGCGATCCGGAAGTCGTGGCCAATCTCACCGCCGAGCAGCGCGACCACCTCTACGCACAATTGAAAAAAGAGCGCAAAGAGGCCAAGCGGCAGAGGAAAAAGCTGCTCTCCGGCACCACCGCCCGCCCAGCCTGACTCGCCGCACCCCAGTGGCGTTCCCGGCGGCCGCCGCCCTCCCCCTGCGCTTGACCCCCTTTCGCGTCACAACAATACTGAACAAATGTCCACCATGCCTACCAAGCGTCAGGAGCAGATCCTCGACTACGTCCGCCGCCACCGTAGACAACACGGGTTGCCGCCCACCGTGCGTGAAATCCAGAAACATTTCGGTTTCGCCAGCCCGAACGCCGCCGCCTCGCACCTTCGCGCCCTCGAGCGCAAAAAATTGCTGCAGCGCCATCCGGGGACAGCACGCGCCTTGCGGGTGACCGGAGATGACTGCAAAGAAGTCGCCGCCATCCCCATCTACGGAGACATCCCGGCCGGTTTTGCCGACACGCGTGAACAAAGGCCCGAGGGCTGCGTCTATGCCGACCTCGATTCGCTCGACATCCACCGCACCGCCCGCACCTTTGCCGTGCGCGTGCGCGGCGATTCCATGACCGGTGCCCACATCCTCGACGGAGACCTCGTCGTGCTCGAACTGCGGGAACCGAACCACGGCAACATCGTCGCCGCCCTCATTGACGGCGAGACCACCCTGAAGCGCTACCTGGTCAAAAACCGCCGTCCCTTCCTCCGCGCGGAGCATCCCGGGTATCCGGACCTCGTTCCCGCCCGTGAGCTTGTCATCCAAGGCGTGATGATCGCCCTCTTCCGCAAACCGAAAGACGCGGGGCGACCAATCGAGCCATGAGGACGTGAGCATACGATTCGCCCGCTCGCACTCCGCACTTCCAACCGGGACCGGGAACGCCGCACCCTGACCGCCTCCGCGCCGATCCCGCGACTGAAAAAACAACGCCGCCGGGCATCATCAACCCGGCGGCGCGCTTGTTTTCAGTTTGGCTAAACTTTCTTACTTGATGAAGAGCATTTCCTGGTAGGTCGGGAGCGGCCAAACATCGTCCGGCAAGTAGCCCTCCAGCTCGTCAACCGTCGCGCGGACTTTGGTCATGGCCGGCAGAACTTTGAAGGTCCAGTCACCGACCTCGTGCGCCTTGTCATGCACGGCGTGCAGCATGGCCAGATCGCTCTCCAGTTGCGAAACGAGCGCCGCCACCTTCTCCAGCGTCGCGGTGCTGCTGCTGACTCCCGCCGCCTTCATCTTGGCCACCCCCTCGGCGAGGCTTGCCGCGTAGGACGCGGCGGCCGGGAAGATTTTGGTCTGCGCGATTTCGGCAACCAGCTTGGCCTCGACATTGACCACCTTCTCGTATTGCTCGCAAAGAATGGCATAGCGGCTGTTCAATTCGGTTTCGGAAAGAACGCCGTATTTCTCGAAGACCTCGACGACCTCCGGTGCGGTCAAGGCAGGCAGCGCGTCGGCCGATGTCTTCAGGTTGGGCAGCCCGCGCTCCGCGGCTTCGGCATGCCACTCTTCCGCATAGCCGTTGCCGTTGAAGATGACGCGCCCGTGTTTGTCCATGACCTCTTTGAGGGCGCTCTGGATGGCTTTGTTCAGGTCGGCCGCGCCTTCGAGCTTCGAGGCCATCCACTCGAGCGAGTCGGCGACGATGGTGTTCATTGCGATGAGCGGTCCGGAAATGGACATGTTCGAACCGACCGCCCGGAACTCGAAGCGGTTGCCGGTGAAGGCGAAGGGAGACGTGCGGTTGCGATCGCCGGCGTCCTTCGGCAACTCCGGTAGGACATCAACACCGATCTGCAGCGTGCCGCGCTGCTTCGATGTCGTCGCGCCGCCGGCTTTGATTTGCTCGAAAACATCGGCCAGTTGGTCGCCCAGGTAGATCGAAATGATCGCCGGGGGCGCTTCATTGGCGCCAAGGCGGTGGTCGTTACCAGCCGAGGCGATGCTCGCCCGGAGGAGCGGGGCAAATTTGTCCACCGCGCGGATGACCGCACCGGCGAAAACGAGGAATTGCGCGTTTTCATGCGGCGTATCGCCCGGATCAAGCAGGTTGCCCTGCGTGGCATTGCCCAGAGACCAGTTGACGTGCTTGCCCGATCCGTTGATCCCGGCAAAGGGCTTCTCGTGGAGCAAACAGACCAGTCCGTGCTTGTCGGCGGTCTTTTTGAGCACCGTCATGACCAGCTGCTGATGGTCCGCGGCGAGGTTGGCCGACTCGAAGAGCGGCGCGATTTCGAATTGCCCGGGTGCAACCTCGTTGTGACGCGTCTTGGCCGGAATACCGAGTTTGAAAAGTTCGCGGTCGACCTCGTACATGAAGGCCATGACACGATCCGGAATAAGGCCGAAATAGTGGTCCTCGAATTCTTGCCCCTTGGGCGAAGCGGCGCCGAAAAGCGAACGGCCGGCCGAAAGCAAGTCCGGGCGCGCGTAGTAGAACATTTTGTCGACCAGGAAATACTCCTGCTCGGGTCCCGCCGTGGCGGCGACCCGGGAGACATCTTGGTGTCCGAAGAGCTTGAGGATGCGGCGGGCCTGTTTGTCCAGAGCCTGCATTGATTTGAGCAGCGGTGTTTTGGTGTCCAGCGACTCACCGGTCCACGAGACGAAAGACGTCGGAATGCAGAGCGTTGTGCCGTTGGCATTCCCCATGAGAAAGGCCGGACTGGTCACATCCCACGCGGTGTAGCCGCGTGCGGTGTGCGTGGCGCGGATGCCGCCGGAGGGAAAGGACGACGCATCGGGCTCGCCCTGGATAAGGGTCTTGCCTTTGAACTTCGACATGTTGGTCCGGCCGTCCGTACCCGGATCGTAAAAGGAATCGTGTTTCTCGGCGGAAGTGCCGGTCAGCGGATAGAAAACGTGGGCAAAGTGCGTAGCCCCGCGGCTGACCGCCCAGTTTTTCATGGCCTCGGCCACCTCGTCCGCCACCCCTTCGGGCAGTTTGGCCCCGTTTTGCACCGTCTCAACCACTGCTTGGTAGGTGGCCGGTTTGAGGGTCTCCTTCATCACGGCGAGATTGAAGGTGTTTGCTCCGAAAACAGTCTCGGGAGATTCCTCCACGAAATTGACCGAAGGGTCCTGGGATTTACGGGCGGCGATCGCGGCAATGGCTGCGGCACGGGCTGTCATGTTGCTCATAGTTTGATGATGGGTACTTTGGGTTGAAGGACTGAAAAGACTTTCAGCATTAGCCCCCGGGCCAAAGCAGAAAGTCGACGATCGTTTCAGAAAGCACGAAACGTGCCAAAACCTCGGTTGATGGGAACAACAACGGGCCATCTTGCCAAGCGACAAGGAGGAGGGGTTGAATTATGGAGATTTTTGACCAGACAAAGCTACTGAACTCTGAGCAAAGACCGCCTTTGGCCCGCCCATGCCGGCGGATAAATTGGCCGCCGCCATGCCGCGAGCAAAAACCCCGCGCCGATCAAGAGCAGAAAAATCGAGAGAAATTGCCCTCTGGTCAGCAACCCGACATAGCCCGCATCCGGAAAGCGGAAACTTTCAGCCAGGCTCCGGGTCAGAGCATAACCCACGAAAAACAACCCCGTGATCACGCCATTGGGCACCGGCACCTTGATCCGTACCACCCACAAAAGGACAAAAAGCAACAGTCCCTCAAGCAGCGCCTCGTAAATTTGCGACGGATGCCGTGGGGCGAGAAATTGTCCCAGCAGCGCGGTGATCTGGACCGAACCGGGCGCCGACGCGATCACGTCCTCCAACCCGACTGGGACGGCGAACATTTCCTGCGCCGCGGCCAGCATCTCGCGCTGGGTTTCCACCGGGGCCTCGTAAAGCTCCTTGGGGAATTTCACCGCCCACGCCACCCCGGTCGGACGGCCATAGAGTTCTCCGTTGACGAAATTGGCCAACCGTCCGAAGAAAATTCCAAGGGCTGCACCAACCACGAGATTATCCCCCAGCCCCGGCCAATTCACTTTGTGGCGCCACGCATACCACAACGTGTAGACCGCAACCCCGAGAATGCCCCCGTGCGCCGACATGCCGCCCTCCCAGACTCGGAAAAACATCAGCGGTTCCCGCAGGAACGTGCCGAAATCATAGAACAAAACATAGCCCAAGCGCCCGCCGATCAGCACCCCGAACACGGCGCACCCCGTGATGAAATCACCGACCTTGTCGGCCGGGATCACCGCAAATCCGCGCTGCGCCAGATAACGGTAGAGGAAAAATGACGCGGCAAACGCGGCCAGGTAGGCCAACCCGTACCACCTCACCCCGAATCCGCCGCCGAATTGCAGGGCGAACGGATCCATATTGTGCACCCAGTAGGCGATCATCGGCCGGGGAACGCTTGAAAGTTGCCAATTGAGGGTTGAAAGAACGGAAAAACCGGCTCTCTCGCGGTAACTTTTCCCTCAAGTCTCATCCTTCAACCTTCAACCGGTTCAACTCTGCGGCACTTTGCGGAACCGCGACGGGTCATAGCCCTGGGCCTCCAGCGCCTTCATCACCATCGCGTAGTCCTCCTCGCTCATCCGCTTGTCGCGTGCCATGACCCAACCGTAGTCGCGCGAAGGATGGCCGACCGCCATGAAGCGGTAGTCCGGATCGAGATAAAGCACGTAATAGGGCAGCGCAATGGGCCAGAGGAACTGGACCCGCCATTCGGCATTGGATTTTTTGTCCACCACCCAGGCGATGCCGTTCATCACCTTTTCCGGCCCATCAAACCCGCCCTTCCGGTAGCTGAAAATGTTGTCCATCTTGCCATCCGGTCGCAAGCGGTAGGTATCCTTCGAATCGTAGGTGTCGCGTTCCAACCAGTAAGGAATGTGCGCGAGAACCCACCAATCGCCCATGAATCGCGGGAGATCGACAAAATCAACCGCCTTGAGCGGCGGCTTCGCCGCGCACCCCGCGAAGAGCGCGCACCCCAACAAAGGCAGAAGCCAGATCGCTTTTTCCACATGGGCAGGAAACCAGCCCGCCGCGTCCGAGTCAAACCCGCCACGCCACTCTTGTCGTTCGTCGCCCGCGCTTTCCGACACTTCCTCCTTTCCCCGCGCCCCTGATGCCGTCATGCTGGCGGTTAATCTTCAAGGCACTTTCCACCAACCGATGAGCGCAAACGGCAGCAACGGCACCACCATGATCAACGTCCAGATTGACGGTGCCTGGCGCCAGTTCCCCAAAGGTACCAAGCTGATCGAGGCCTGCATGCAGAGTGGCAGCTTCGTCCCCCACTACTGCTACCATCCGGCCCTGAGCACGCCCGGCAACTGCCGCATGTGCCTGCTCGAAATCGGCGGCCCGAAAATGGACGCCAACCGCCAACCTCTCCTCGGCCCAGACGGAAGGCCCGAAATCGCCTGGTCGCCGAAACCACAGATTTCTTGCGCCCTGGAAATCAGCGAAGGCATGGCCGCCCGCACCAACTCCCCGCTGGTCGAGGACTGCCGCAAAGGCGTGATGGAATTTCTCCTCATCAACCATCCGCTCGATTGCCCGATCTGCGACAAAGCCGGCGAATGCCGCCTGCAGGAATTCGCGGTGGAATTCGGTCATGGCGGATCAAACTTCCTCGAGGAGAAAGTCAAAAAGCCCAAGCGCCAGGATATCGGCAAACACATTGTCCTCGACGACGAGCGCTGCATCCTTTGCTCGCGCTGCGTCCGCTTCATGCAAGAGGTGGCGCATGACGATGTCCTCGGCTTCATCGATCGCGGCAGCCACACCACACTGACCGTGCACGAGGGACAGCGCCTCGACAGCAATTATTCCCTCAATACGGTCGACATCTGCCCGGTGGGAGCACTGACGAGCAAAGATTTCCGCTTCAAAATGCGGGTCTGGTTCCTGCGCGAAACAAAAAGCCTCTGCACGTCCTGCGGCACCGGTTGCAACACCATCATCGGCGCCCGCGAAAACGAAATCATCCGCCAGACCCCGCGGCAGAACGACGCGGTCAATTCCTACTGGATGTGCGACCACGGCCGCCTCAACTACGCCTACCTCTACCGCGAGGACCGTCTGGTCCAGCCGCAACTCCGCGAAAACGGCCAATTGCAGAAATCCACCTGGCCGCGCGTCATCCAGCAGGTGGCCGAAAAATTGTCCGCCGTCCCCCGCGGCGAGACCGCGCTCCTCGCTTCCGCCCGCATGACCAACGAGGAACTCTGGCTGGCCGGCAAAATCGCCCGCCACCTCGGCATCACCTTGCACGACGTCGTGGCGCGTCCGCAAAAGGCCGATGGCATCTTGGTCAGCGATGACGGCAACCCGAACACCCAGGGGGCACATCTCCTCGGTATCACCCATAAGCCGCCCGGCGCCCAAGCCCAGGAAATCGCCACCGCGGTGCGCAGCGGAAAACTCAAAGCCCTCCTCTGCTTCGGCGAGGACCCGCGCCATCTTGGACTGACCGAAACCGACCTTTCCGGCCTCGACCTCATCGTCTGCCTCGACATTCTGCCCAACACCGCGACCCAGCTGGCCACGGCCATTCTCCCCGGGGCCGGCTTCGCCGAAAAACGCGGGTCGATGGTCAACGTCAAGGGCCGCCTCCA
>CAMBSX010000089.1 GCA_945870655.1 Chthoniobacter flavus
TAACCACAGAGCACCCACGCGTGTCCGCGGGTCCACGTGGTGAACGGCGAGTAGCCTTGTTGCGAGCTTGGACACCGGTAGTTTCCGTCGTTGGTGTTAAACACCGACTCGTGCACCACGCGTCCGCGCAGATCGTAGATGTCGCGCCCCTTGCCAAAATACACATTGTAGCGCGACGTTGTATCCGCGTGCTGGATAATGCGGCCGAGGAGCGAGACCGCCTTGTCGTTCTCTGCCATCAAGCGGTGACCAAGGAGATGCGCCACGGCCAGTGCACGCATGGTGCGGATCGTGTCGGAAAAGAGCGAGTGCGGCCCGTTGAAGGAATAAACATACCCGAGCTCCGGCGTGAGCTGCGTCCAGCGCGCCGCTTGCACCGCCCCGCTGGCCTTGAGCGCGAGATCGTAAAAATGTCCCTCCCATGCATCCGCCGGCATCCGCCCTTCGCGCAGCAACCGCCGCAGGTTACCGTAAGTGCTCACGTTGTTGAACCCGTGGTCGTGCACGCCGATGTGCGTGACATGCGGGGCCATCAGTTTCAGCGTCCCCTCCCGCCCGATGCGAAGCATCTCCTCGTCGCCGGTAGCGTCGAATTGCAGAATGGCCGCGCCGTACTGGAACCCCTGCGTCCACTCCGTCCAGCCGCGGGAGGTGTAGCGGCCCTCGATGGTGAAGACCGGGGTGCCGTCCGAATCCTTCCAGCGCTTCTGCAAGGCGGCAATTTTCGGGGCCGAGGCAGCGAAAACGTCGCGGGCGGGTTTCTCGAGGCTCTGCGCCGTGAGGTTAGGGTCGGTCTTGATCATATAAATTTCCTTACAGGCGCCGCAGTTGGAATCCGCCGTCCACGTCGATGGCCGTGCCCGTGCTGAACGGGAAATCCCCGCGGCAGAGCGCGGCCACGGACAACCCCACGTCCTCCGGCGTGCCCCAGCGCTTTTGCGGCACGAGTCCTTCGGCGATCAGCTTGTCGTATTTGTCGGTCACCCCGGCGGTCATGTCCGTCTTCATGACTCCCGGGCGCACCTCGTAGACCTGCACGCCTTCGCCGGCGAGGCGCACGGACCACAATTGCGCGGCCATGGCGAGGCCGGCTTTGGCGACGCAGTACTCGCCACGGTTGACCGAGGCGGTGTGGACGGAAATCGAGGTGACGAAAACCAGCTTGTAACCACCACGCAGCAACGACTGACCCGGGTGCGCCAGCCACCACTTCGCCGCGATTTGGCTGAGGAAATACGGACCGCGCAAATTGACCGCGATGACTTCGTCGAAATTCTCCTCGTCCGCCTCGGTGATATCGGCCCGCACCTTCGGCGCAATCCCCGCATTGTTGACCAAGCCGTCGAGGCGCCCGAATTCGCCGAGCATAGCATCCATCATGGCCTGACGTTCGGTCGCCGACGACAATTGTGCGGAAACCGGGAAAAATTTCTGGTCGGCAGACAAAGCAACGCTACGGCACAATTGCACCGCTTCTTCGGCTGCGGCGCGGTTGCTCGCGTAGTGGATACCGAGATCGTAGCCTTCCTTGGCGAGGGACAGCGCGACCCCGCGGCCCAGGCCGCGGCTGGCGCCGGTAACGAGGACAACAGGGCGTGACATGGGTGGATCATGCAAACCTGCGCTGGGGTACACCATGGGCAAAAACGCTTTATCCGGCACAAAAACGACTTTATTAATTGTGCTGATGCCAAAAGCCCCGCCCGCCCCCGTCGCCCCGATCGTCCTGCGGCGGCTCCAACTGCGCTGCGGCGACTGGTCGGTGCGCGCCCTGCGGGTCAACCGCCACCTGCAACCCTTCGAGCGCTACGCGCCCCACCGTCATCCGCACGGACAAATGCTGCTCTACCTGCGCGGCCGCGGTGAGCAACTTGTCGGCCGGCACAAGCATCCGGCGGGTCCCGGCACGGTATTCTTCATCCCGCCCGGGCGCATCCACGAATTCCGCGAGCACGCGCCGCGCCGCGCCATCTGCCTAGTGGCCGATCTCGGTGGCGCTGCCCCCAGGAAGCAGGGCTTCCGCCGTGGACAACTTTCGGCGGAGGCCTTGGCCTCCGTGCGGCAGCAAGTCGCCGCACTCTCGGCGGAGAGCGGACGCAATCTCGAATTGGCCGCAGGCGGAGCTGCCCTGGTCATTCTTGACGCCTGCCGTCGTGCCTGCGCCGGGAAAAGCTCCGCCCCGCCTTCCGGTGGAGCCATCCTCATGCGGCTGCAACGCGCCTGGCGTCCCGGGCCGGACGGACGCTGGCCGCGTCCGGCCGAGCTGTCCCGGCGCACGGGCTTGCAAAAAGACTATCTGAACCGTCTGGTGCGCCGCGCCTCCGGTCTCACCCTCGGACAATGGCGCGACCGGGAGCTGTTGCGGTCTGCCGAAAACCAACTCAAGGGGGGATCCCGCGTTGCCGCGGTTTCGGAAACCCTCGGCTTCAGCGATCCAAGTTACTTCGCCCGTTGGTTCCGCAAGCAGACCGGTCTCCCGCCATCGCATTGGTCACCAACCTGAGCTTATGCCCGATTTCTCTTCCCCGTGGGTCTGGACCGTCGCCATCGCGGCCGCCTTTTGCGTCGGCATGTCCAAGACCGGCTTTGGCGGCCTCGGTATCGTCTCGGTTTCGCTCTTTGCCATGATTTTTCCCGCGAAGGAATCGACCGGCGCGCTGCTCCCGCTGATGATTTTCGCCGACTTCTTCGCCGTGTGGTTTTACCGGCGGCACGCGAACTGGGGCGACTTGGTAAAATTGCTGCCGGCCACCGTGGCAGGAATCGTCTCTGGCTGGTGGCTCATGCCCCGCATTCCCGACGGCATGTTCCAGCCGGTGTTGGGCTGGGTTGTCCTCGGATTGATGGCACTAACCATTCTGCAAAGGTTGCGTCCGCACGCCATGGCGGCGATCGCGGGCCATCCTTTGCTCGGCCTCGCCGCTGGATGGGCCACGGGTATCACCACCATGCTGGCCAACGCGGCGGGCGCCATTGCCGCGTTTTACTTTTTGGCGCGGAGGATGGACAAGATGACTTTCGTCGGCACTGCCGCATGGTATTTTCTCATCGTCAATCTGGTCAAAGTGCCGTTCAGCGCGCAACTCGACCTTATCACGTTAACATCACTCCACTTTGACGCCGTCCTGCTGCCCGTGGTCATGGCCGGAGCCGCCGCCGGACGCCTGCTCCTACGCCGCGTTCCGCAACGCCTCTTTGAGTGGATCACCATCACTCTGGCCAGTGCCGCGGCCGTGCGCCTGATCGCACCCAACTAACTCAGGACCTGCAGTCGTTGCCGATATTCAGCTCTGCCGCGGCCTGCGCCCGCAACAAAAGCTCGGCGGCCTTGAACGCGTGTTCTTGCGTCCTTCGGCCAATAAGCAGACTTCCCCACCCCGCGAGGCAACAAACATACGCAGTGCCCGGTCAGGGGTTTTCGAACCCGAAGTAGTGGCATGCGTTGTCGTAGCAGATGTCGCGCACCATGGGACCGACGAGGCTCTCGTTGTCGGGGATCAAGCCCATTTGCATGTCGCGGCCGAGAATGTTGCAAAGAAGACGGCGGAAGTATTCGTGGCGGGTGTAGGAGAGAAAGGAACGGCTGTCGGTCAGCATGCCGACAAAACAGCTGAGCAGCCCCATCTGCGAAAGTGCCTCGATCTGCCGCGTCATGCCGTCGAGTTGGTCGAGGAACCACCAACCGCTGCCGAATTGCATTTTGCCTGCCGTGAAACCGTCCTGAAAGTTACCCAGCATGGTGGCAACCACCTCGTTGTCGCGCGGGTTGAGGTTGTAGATAATTGTCTTGGGCAATGCACCGGCAGAGTCCAGGCGATCAAAGTGGCGCGCCATGGCCGCGGCCACCGGCAGGTCGGCAATGGAGTCGAAACCGGTGTCCGCTCCGAGTTGGCCAAACATCCGCGTGTTGTTGTTGCGCTGCGCGCCGTAGTGGATCTGCATGGTCCAGCCTTTGGCCGCGTCCATCACGGCGAGTTCGTGCAGGAGAAAGGATTTGTAGCGGACAGCCTCAGACGGCGAGACAGGTTGCCCAAGGCGGGCCCGTTCAAAAATGGCGGCAGCGTCCGCGCGGGTGCAATCCTCCGCCCACACCGTATCGAGACCGCGATCGGAAAGGCGGCAGCCCTGGCTGGCGAAGAAATCATGCCGCTGCTGCAAGGCGGACATGAAGTCGTCGAGCTTCGTGACGGTGACCCCTGCCGCTTTTTCCAGCTGGCCAATCCATGTGGAAAAAGTTTCCGGCTTGTCGATCAAGAGCGCTTTGTCCGGCCGCCAAGTGGGTAGCACGCGAATGCGGAAATTTTTATCCGCGGCGACGGTGCGGTGGTATTGAAGGGAGTCGACCGGGTCATCGGTCGTGCAGACCACCTCGACCTTGGATTTTTCCATCAGTCCACGCGCCGAGAACCCCGGCTGGGTCAGAAGTTCGTTGCAGCGGTCAAAGATTTCGCGCGCCGTGCCCGGTCCAAGGAGGATGTCGTCGATCCCAAAATAACGGGCCAGTTCCAGATGCGACCAGTGGTAAAGCGGGTTGCGCAGGAGCTTCGGCATGGTCTGCGCGTATTTCTCGAACTTCTCCCACGGGGACGCGTCGCCAGTGATGAAGCGCTCCTCCACCCCGGCGGTGCGCATGGCGCGCCACTTGTAGTGGTCGCCGCCGAGCCAGAGGGTGGCCATATCCGGCCAGCGGAGGTCCTCGGCGATCTCGCGCGGCGAGAGGTGGCAGTGATAATCAATGAGGGGCAGCGCCTCGGCATGCGCATGATAAAGGCGACGGGCCTGCGGCGTCTCGAGAAGGAAATCTTCGTGGATGAACTTCATATCGCCATGGCCGCGAAGCCGCCGTCGACGACGATCTCGCTTCCCGTGATGAAACTACCGGCCTCGGAGGCCAAAAGAAGGGTCGCCCCGACCAGCTCGCGAGCCTCCCCGAAACGCTTCATGGGCGTGCGGTTCATGATCGAATCGACGCGTTCCGGAGTCAGCACCTTGCGGTTTTGCTCGGCGGGAAAAAAGCCGGGGATCAGCGTATTGACGCGCACTCCTTGCGCCGCCCACTCGCGGGCTAAATTTTTCGAAAGATTGTGCACCGCGGCCTTGGTCGCCGAGTAGGTGAAAACGCGGGAGAGAGGAACGATACCCGAAATCGAGCCGAGGTTGATGATGCTGCCGCTGCCGGACGCGAGCATGCCTGCCCCGAAGACCTGACAGGCGACCATCACAGCCTTGAGGTTGATCGAAATAATCCGGTCCATTTCTTCCTCGGTGATCTCGAGAAAGGGCGTCGGGCTGTTCACGCCGGCGCCATTAACCAAGATATCCACGTGTTCCTCGCGCGCCTGCAAGCTGCTGGCCAGCGCGGAGAGTCCGGCTCGCGAGGTGACCTCGCAGGCCTCGAAGCACGCGCGGCCTCCCGCGGCATGGATGGCGGCCAGCCGCTTTTCCGCTTTGGCTGCGTCACGGCCGACGAGGACGATGTTGGCGCCCGCCGCAGCCATACCTTCGGCCATCGCACCGCAAAGTTCGCCCGTTCCGCCGATGACCACGGCCGTTTTCCCGGCGAGGCTGAAAAGATCCGCGGTTGTCATTGCCTCAACGCACCACGCGTGCATTCCCGCCCTTCATGAGTTTTTCCACTTCCTGGCGCGTGACCATGGACGTGTCGCCGGGAGTGGTGGAAGCCAGGGCACCGTGGGCTGCACCATAATCGACGGCCAACTGCGGGTCATCGTGTTCGAGGAAACCGAAGGCGAGACCGCTGGCGAAGCTGTCCCCTCCGCCCACCCGGTCGAGAATGTCGAGTCCGGGATATTTGCGGCTCTCGTAGAATTGCCCGTCGTGCCAGCAGATGGCGCTCCAGTCGTTCTTGCTCGCTGTGATGACCCCGCGCAGCGTGGTCGCCGCGACCTTGAAGTTTTTGTATTCCCTCACGGCCGTCTCGATCATGCGCTTGAAGGCGTCCGTCTCAATATTGCTCATGTTGTGGTCGACACCCTCCACTTCGAAGCCGAGCGATGCGGTGAAGTCCTCCTCGTTACCGATCATCACGTCGACATATTTGGCGATCTCGCGGTTGACCTCGCGGGCTTTGGGTTGGCCGCCGATCGATTTCCAGAGCGAAGGCCGGTAGTTGAGATCGTAGCTCACGATGGTCCCGTGCTTCTTCGCCGCTTGCACAGCCTCGATGGTCAGGTCGGCCGCCGACTCGGAAAGCGCGGCGAAGATCCCGCCGGTGTGGAACCAACGCGCGCCGAGTTTTCCGAAGATATGATCCCAATCGAAGTCGCCGCGTTTGAGCTGCGAGGCCGCGGTGTGTCCGCGGTCCGGCACGCCGACGGCACCACGCACGCCGAAGCCGCGCTCGGTGAAATTGAGGCCGTTGCGCACCGAGCGGCCGATGCCGTCATCCTCGCGCCACTTGACGAACGAGGTCTCCACTCCACCCTGCATGATGAAGTCTTCGATGAGGTGGCCAACCTCGTTGTCGACGAATGCGGTGCAGACGGCGGTACGCAGTCCGAAGCATTTACGCAGACCGCGCGAGGTATTGTATTCACCACCGCCTTCCCAAGCAGCGAACTGACGCGCCGTGCGCACTCGCCCCTCTCCGGGATCAAGGCGCAGCATGACTTCACCGAGAGAAATCTGGTCGTAGTTGCAGGTGGATTTGTCGCGGAGACGGAGTGACATGGTGGTGTTGCTTCAGAGGGTGACGGAGGTGAAATCTTCGGGTTTCCAGACGGGTTCGGCGAGCTCGTCGGTAATGTGGGCGAAACTTTCGATCTCTGCCCTGGTAAAGAGAAGGCCGCCGTGCTGATCGGTCAGCCGGGCCGATTTCGCCTCCAGTTCGCCGGGCAGGAGGCACGCCTCGTTGCCGGGGCCGAGAATGTCGGCGAGGCAGGCTTTGATGTTTTCCTTTTGGGAGCGCCCGAGCGCGTAGTCGTGGCCGCATAGCGCTTCCGGGTGGATGCATTGGAAAAAAAAGGTCGAGCCTCGCTTTTCCTGCGCGTCACCCTTCGCCGTGCCGCGGACGGACGGCAGACCGCCTCCGATGAACGCCGCATAAAGCTCATCGATGAGACCGAGACCGTAGCCTTTGTGTGCCCCGAACGGCAAAAGGGCGACCGCCTTGTTCGGATCAGTCGTCGGTTGGCCCTCCGCATCGACCGCCCAGCCAGGGCCAAGTTCCTTGCCCTCGCGGGCGAACTGCTGCACCCGCCCCATCGCGACGGTCGACGTGGCCCAATCGATCACAATAGGAAAGCCCACCGCGTCCTGCGTGGGGAATCCCCAAGAATGCGGGTTAGTGCCCATCGTCGGAATCTTTCCGCCGAAAGGCACGACCTCGGAGGTGGCCGAGGTGCAATTGGTGTAGGCGATATAGCCCTTGAGCGCGGCGTCGATCACGTAGCCCCCACCCCAGAGGTAATGCGTGGCGTTGTCCACACTGACCATGCCGACACCGTATTGGTCAGCCAGCTCTATGCAGCGCTCCATCGCGCGATAGGCCACCGCTTGACCGAGCTTGTTGTGTCCGTCCCATGCCTCGCAGGCGGCGAAACGCGAAGGGAGTTTTTCGACCTCCGCGCCGGGAACCCAACGGCCGACCTTGCTCCCGAACAAATCATCGAGGTGAAGTGCCTTCAACGCATTGTGCGTGCGGATGCCATGGCGCGCGGCGCTGTGGCAGAACCGCGCAGCATCGCGTGCCTCGTCCGCGGAATACCCCCGCGCCAGATAGGCCCGCACCACCAAATCGTCATGCTTTTCCGCCGGAACGATGAACCAAGTCTCGGCCATGACTAAACCTCGTGCTGCTTTTTATCCCCGACCCAGTCGAAGTGGAACCATTTCCCCTTGGGCTGGTCGGTGCGCTCGTAGGTGTGGGCGCCGAAGTAATCGCGTTGGGCTTGCAGGAGGTTGGCCGGCAGGCGTTCCGAGCGGTAGCTGTCGAAGTAAGCGAGGGACGCGCTGAAGGAGGGGGTCGGGAGGCCGGAGAGGATGGCGTCGGAGACGATTTTGCGCCACGGGGACTGCGTGCGGGCGATGACGTCCTGAAAATACGGATCGAGGAGCAGATTGGGCAGAGCCGGGTCGCGGTCGAAGGCTTCCTTGATCCGCTGGAGGAACCGGGCCCGGATAATGCAACCGCCGCGCCAGATCATGGCAATCTCGCCGAAGTGGAGCGGCCAATTTTGTTCCGCGGCCACCGCGCGCATGAGGGCGAACCCTTGGGCGTAGGAACAGATCTTCGAGGCATAAAGCGAGTCGCGCACCGCATCAATCAGGT
>CAMBSX010000090.1 GCA_945870655.1 Chthoniobacter flavus
GAACAGCGATGATCGCAACCACCACAAGCAACTCAATGAGAGTGAAGGCCGCACCCGAGCGGCGGGTACGGTGACGGGGGCAGACCGTGAAGCACCCGAGGCAAGGAACGGTGCATGGCGCTCCGCGCTCCGCGCTCCATGCTTCACGCTCAATGCTCATCAGCTTTAGTTCCTGATCCAGTTGTTGGTGTTGGTCCCGCCGGCGGTGGACCACAACTCAAAGTAGCTCGTGTAATTGGAATAGCCGTAAAGAGTACCCCATGGATCTGCGACTTGGGGGACACCACCATTGGTCACCACCATGCTCGGGGACGGCTCAAAATAAACTTTTCGCCCGGCAACAGTCGGGCAGAGGTTGGTGTAAAGCGAGGTGGCATTGGTTGGATAAAAACCCTCGCCGAGCTTGAAGGACTCGATGGCGGCCGACAACGCCGCCACCTCCGCTTGAGCCCGAGACTCCGCACCCTTCTTGTTCACATAACCGAGGGTCGAGAGGGTCAACCCAGCAAGAATCGCGATGACCGCGACAACCACTAGCAACTCAATGAGGGTGAAGGCGGCCGACCAGCGCCGTGTGGAGCAGAGACCGGCAACCGCAGGGTTAGCGAGCGTTCGGGGGCGCATAGAGCACGCGGAGCAGTTCCGAGCTGAACACGGAATACTGAAAACTGAGCCGAGGCTTGACGATAGGGGCCTTAGCCAAAACTTCGCGAGGATAAACGAGCAGCTCATGTAATCACATTGTAAACACAACTGTCGGAAGTCAACCCCTTTTTCGCCCCACCACCGACCATGACTAGATCCGGTGGGGCAGTGACCTCTGGCTCCAAACCTCGTCCCTTGCCGTGGGCGCAAGGCTTCGGTTCGTGCCTTCTTTTCCTGCGGCGGGGCCGGGACCTTGTGTCCACCCCACGCAACGGGTTCCGGGCCCAAGCCGAGACGCTCCCCCTCCTTGCTCTCGCGGCTAACCCCCTCCCAGCAAAGGAGCGACAACCGCAGCAGAGTGCCATATGTCAACAAAATACTGGACAACCCCGGGCCCAAGGTTACGGTTTCTACACACTCTGATTAAACGAACCCCCATGAACACACGCTTCCCCCTCGTGCGGCTTTTCGCCGCGTTCACCTGCACCTGCGTTTTAGCCGCCGGCCAGCTTCTGGCGCAGCCGCTAGATTTTGAAGATGCGATCGGCGACATCAACCCGGGTATTTCCACAGGCGGAGGCACGCTCGACATTGTCAGCATGGAAGTCAGTGACACGGTGGACGATGTGATATTCCGGCTCACGGTCAATGGTAACTTCACAACGACTGACTGGGGCAATTTCATGATCGGCATCGCGAACCAAAAGACCCCCGGAACACAAACCGGCAATGGCTGGGGGCGCCCGATCAACTTGAATGCGGGTGGCAGCAACGGAATGACGCACTGGATCGGTTCTTGGGTCAACGGCAGCGGTGGCTCACAGCTTTGGAGTTACAACGGGTCTGCTTGGGAAGGGCCTGCTTCTTTGGGAGGTTTTTCTTTTGTCCCCGGCGCTCAAAGCACCATCACCTATACCGTGGCCAAGGCCAGCCTTGGGGTGGAGACAGGCGACACCATTCTTTTCGACGCGTACTCCTCGGGCGGCGGTGGTAGCGATTCTTCCGTCGACGCGCTCTCCAACCCGGAGGTTGCCATCACCAGTTGGGGCGGCCCTTACACTTCGGTATCGCCCGCCATCAGCAGCTACACGCTTTCCAATTCCGCGCTCATCACCACGCAAGATATCACCTTCCGTGTGGACATGAACTTTCAAATCGAGGAGGGCAACTTCGACCCTCTCGTCGATCTTCTCGAGGTCGTCCCCGTAGACAACGCCGCCTTTGTTCGGACGGACCTGTCAGAAATCCCCGGTGAGGCCGGCGTCTATGAGGCAACGGTGTCCACCACGGCGCCCTTGGCTGGTACCGTAAGTTACCGGTTCAGCATCGTCGGCGCCGAAGCCGACACGCCCGAAAACCTGACCCGCAGCTTCGCCATGCCCTCAACCGACACGGTCTTGCCCGTCGTTTACTTCGATGACCTGCAAGGTTTCCGCGATGTCACCTTCTCCGTCGATATGAGCATCGAGATCACCGCCGGAACATTCGATCCGTTGAGCGGCATCGTCGAAGTGCGCGGACCTTTTAATGATTGGGCTGGCACCGCTCTAGCTCCCGTGGGTGACGGCGTTTACAGCGGAACCGTACCGTCGATCGGCGGTTTGGAAAATGAAACCATAAGCTACAAGTACTGGGCCACCGGTCCAACGTGGGAGTCGATCGACAACCGGTCCTTCAGCCTCGCCCTGAATCCGGACGGGAGCCCGACGCCGGCCCAAGTCCTTGAACCCACACCCAATTTCAACAACGCCACCGGAGGACGCCAAGTGACCTTCACCGTCGATATGACCGTGATGGAAGCTCTGGGGCGCTTTACCCCCGGACCGGACTCCATGGTGAAGGCCGTGGGCAACTTCAACAACTGGGACACCGTCGGCACCACCTACCAGCTTACCGACCCAGACACGAACGGTATCTACACTGGAACGTTTTTCCTCATCGGGGCCGAAGGATCAAACCTGCAGTACAAATTCTTCAGCCCCGGGCTGGTCTACTACCTCGGCGCGGATGCGGGCAATGCCGGCTACGAAATTATCAGCCAGACAGACCCGCTGCTGAATCGGACCAATGCTCTGGGGCCGACTGATACTCCACAAACGCTGGGGTCGGTGTTCTTCTCCGACCAGTTGTTCGGCGTCATGGACACGGCAACCTTCCCGCTGCCGGCCTCCTCCTTGACGAACTTCAGTACGACCCAGGGGACCCCTTCTGCGGCTCAGTCTGTTGCGGTCAGCGGTCTGCAGCTGAGCAACAATGTACTCGCCACCGCGCCGACCGGTTTCCAAGTGTCTCTGGACGGAACCAACTATTTCCCCAGCGTCAATCTGGTTCCGACCAGCGGTACCCTCAGCAGCGTGCCTCTCTTCACCCGCGTCGCCTCCACCGCTTCGCCTGGTGTCCAAACAAACCTCACCCTGTCTCTGACCAGCGTGGGCAGCCAGTTCACCGACATCACGGTCGGCAGCTCCGTCGAGGCGACGGCCGAGACCTTCTCAAACTGGAGCGGCGGAGCGGCGCTCACCCCGACCCTCCAGCTGGAGTATGCCATTGGCGGGGCGACCAGCCCGAACGCGACCAACGGGGTACCTTCGGTCACCACCGTGACCTCCAACACGCTCTCCATCACCGCGGTGGTCCGGACCAACGATCCGACCCTCACCGTGACCGGCCAAGCCTTGGTCGACCTCGCCGTCGGACCGTGGTCAACGAACGATGTAACCATGACGCCGGAAGTCACTGCCGCTCCGGAAGGCTGCCAAGTGCAAACCTTCAGCACCCCCCGCGGCCAAGACAGCAAGAAGTTCCTGCGCCTGCAGACTACCTTGCCCGCCGAGCCCCAGCCTTAGCCCGGCCTTCCGCACTACTCAACACGACGGGCGGAGCCAAAGCTCCGCCCGTCCTTTTTTCCCCGTCTCGCCGCATGGGTTAGGCCGCGTCTCATGTGGCGTGTGCCAACCGGATCCGCGCATCGGTCTAGGTGCGCATAAAAGTTTCCACCGGCGCATGGAGCGAACAGCTCGCGACGGTGGGCGCACCTCAGCCGATTGAACTGCTGCGGGCCCAGCAGCCGACTAGTCCAACATGGCAGAGCTGCCGAATTCACCGCAAAAAAACCCAAGGCGGAGGCTGATTCTTATTTCGGAATGACCAAAATCATGCCCGGCTTGAGCTTTGTCGGATCCTCCAGTGTTCCCTTGTTCGCCTCGAGAATCTTCGGCCACTGCCCGGAGTTTTGATAAAACTTCCGGGCGATACCGGCAAGAGTGTCCCCACTGACCACCTTGTGGGTGCGAACGGCATTACCGGCTGCCGCGGCCGGCTCGGGGCGGGGAGCAGCGGACACCACCAAGCCGGAGGCCGGCCCGGCGGCACTCACCGGCAACGCCCGGCGCACTTCCGGTTCGCCGGACACCGCCAGCGCCGGCCCAGGGGCAGGCGTGGGGGGCGGCGTGGCGGCGACCGTCATGGCTGGTACGGCTGGCGGTGTCACCGGAGCCGGCGTCGGCGCACCCGCTGGAGACTGCTGCCGACCGGCAGGGTCCGCCTTCTGCCGCAAGTCGGTCAGTTGCTGCCTCAGGGCTAGGTTTTCGTTCTTCAACCGGGATGCTTCCCGCGCTGGCATGACCGCTCCCTCGGCCGCGCTCGAGACGATGAGCAGGCGCAGCCGGTCGACATACCCCTTAACGTCGGTCGCGAATTGTCCCTGCGGGGCGAGTTCGAGGTAGCGCTCGAAATGATGCAAGGCACCGATCTCGTTTTTCAACTGATCCTCATAAAGCATGCCCAAGCGGTAATGCGCCTCCGCCGAAAGCATGCTGCCGTCCAAAGCGGTTTCAAAATGCTGCAAAGCCTTTTGCACCTCGCCCCGTACCACCGCCGCATTGCCCTCACGGATACTCCGGCCGGTCTGCGAAACCGTGAGCAAGTCGCAACCGGCCAACCCGACCACGACAATCACAACGGCTGATCGCCGCACGATCCGAGCCACGCTTGCTACTCGCGTCATCATGGCGTGCATGATAAAAGACAAATCATGACAGGCAAGGTTCTCCGCGTCGCCCTTCTTGCCGTCCCTCTGCTCGTCGGTTGTGCCAGTCGGCAGACGACGCCCGCCAACCAGCCAGGACCCAGAAAGCAGATTGCTCTTCAGCAAAGCTCCCAACAGGCGGCAACGACTACTCCCCTTCGACCTGCCACCACAACCCAGCGACCAGCCGTCGCAGCCGCTGCGGTAAAATCTGAGCCCCCGCCTGCTCCGGCCAAGGCCGAGCCGATCATCGTGACCAAAGCCGGTGCGACTCCGGCCCAACCTGTTCCCCTCTTCCGCCAAGCGATCGTTCTGGCCAATGTCCGCGCAGCCGTGGCCGGTCTGCCCGCCCAGCCCAAAACAGAATTCCAGCGCGGCCTCCTCACCCTCACCTTCCCTCGGGGCACGCAAGCCGAGGTCGCCGCCGCGATCAACCGCGCTTTTACCGTCCCCGAGGTCGGCCGCCTTCAAGTCATCCTCGCCCCCACTCCGTGACCCCCTCCCCAGCCGGGCTTGAAAATCCTTTTTCTTCCGCAATTTTAAAGAAAAGAGGCGAGGGACGGAATCGAACCGTCGCATAGGGCTTTTGCAGAGCCCGGCCTTACCACTTGGCTACCCCGCCGATCAGCGTCTTATCTCTGACAGCGACCGCCCCACATGTCAAACCCGTGAATCCGTCGTTGACTTGGCCCCCGGGCATTCCGTATTCTTCAGGGTCCCGGACGCCAAGCCGGTCGACTCTCCAAAAATTCTTCATGAATCCTATGCTGCTCGAAAAAGCCCGCGAAACTGTCGGCAACGACAAAATCCTCGTCAACCTCGTCTCGCGCCGCGTGCGCCAACTCAATGCCACAAGCCGTCCGCTCGTCGAGGTCGATCCCGGCATGGGCTTCATCGACATCGCCCTCAAAGAAATCGGTGAGGGTAAAATTTCCGCGCGCATCGTCGAGCCGGCCAAAGCGGCCTGACGCCCCCGCCGCGCCAGAGGAGGCCCGCCATGGGCACCGATATCGTCACCAACCGCAAGGCGCGGCACAGCTACCACATCCTCGAAACTCTCGAGGCGGGTCTCGCCCTCAAAGGTACCGAGGTCAAATCGATCCGCGCCGGTCTGGCGAATATGACCAGTGCCTTCGCCCGTCTGGAAAAAGGCGAACTTTTTCTTCACGGCCTCGACATCCAGCCCTACATCCGGGCCAGCCACGAGCAGCATGAGGCCAAGCGCCCCCGCCGCCTTCTCGTCCATCGCGCCGAACTGCTCAAACTCCGCGAAGCGGTGGAAATTCAAGGCTGTGCCATTCCCGCGCTCAAACTTTATTGGAAGGATCGCAACGTCAAAGTCCAACTCGGCCTGGCCAAAGGAAAAAAAGCCCCTGACAAACGTCAAGACCTCAAGCGCCAAGTCGCCGAACGCGAAGCCGCCCGCACCGCCGCAGCCTTCAACCGTCGCGGCTGAGTCCATCCGATCCGGGAGGTAGCCCCGTGGGTCCCGCCCCCCCCTCTCCCCCCGGCAGGTCAAGGCGCACTGGAGCAGGGGGTGCCGAAGCCACAAATTTCTCCGTTACCCGCCACCCGGGACCTATTAGTTTCTTCTCTGCCTTTGATTATGCCCATTATCTCGACTTCCTCTTTCTCTTGCCCGCCCGCGGCCCGCCCGCGCTCTTAAGGCCACCCGCCTGCTCCGCATGACGACGCCCGACATTCATCCCAGCCCCGAAGAATTCGCCGCCCTCGCCGGGCAACACCGCGTCGTGCCGGTCTGGACCGAACTGGTGGCCGACAGCGAGACCCCCGTGACCGCTTTCGCCAAAATCGCCGGCCAGGATGAGCCGGCCTTTCTTTTCGAGTCCGCCGAGCAGGACGAAAAGAGCGGGCGCTACTCCATCCTTGGCGCCGGCGCGGAACGTGAATTCGTAGCCCGTGGCCCCCAATTCGAGATCAGACAAGGGGCCCGCCTTATCCGCTCCGGCCAAGCCGAGGACCCATTGGCGGAATTGGAACGGGAAATGGCCGGCCTCTCCGCACCGAAGGGCTTCCCCCATTTTTCCGGCGGCTGCATCGGTTACCTTTCCTACGACGCCGTCCGTTACTTCGAACCAACCGTGCCACCGGCCGTGCGTGACGAACTCGGCTTGCCCGACCTGTATTTTTTCACCACGGACCGCGTTCTTGTCTTCGACCACCTCACGCGACGGCTCATGCTCATGGTCAATGCCTACCCGGGGGAAGACCCGCACGCGGCTTATGACGCGGCCCGGACCAAAATCGCCTCGCTCATCGCGCAACTCGCCCGACCGGCCTCCCTTCCACCCATTTTCACCGGCCTCCCGACCAAGCCCTCGGAAGTCGCTTCGAACACAACGCGCGAAGAATTTTTTTCCGCCGTCGAACGCGCCAAAGAATACATCCGGGCGGGCGACGTTTTCCAGGTCGTCCTTTCCCAACGCTTCGCCACGCCTTACGCCGGCACACCCCTCGACCTCTACCGCGCCCTGCGGCTGGTCAACCCCTCGCCTTACATGTTTCTTCTCCGCTGCCCCGGTTACCAGCTGGTCGGCAGCTCACCCGAAGTCCACGTCCGCGTCGACGAGCGCCATGTCCAGATCCGTCCCATCGCCGGCACCATCCGCCGCGGAACCAACCCCGAGGAGGACGACAACAACGCCGGGGAGTTGCTCAATAATCCGAAGGAACGTGCCGAGCACCTCATGCTCGTCGATCTGGCCCGCAACGATGTCGGCCGCATCGCGGGATACAAGAGCGTTCGGGTGACCGACTTCATGACCATCGAACGCTACAGCCACGTCATGCATATCGTCTCCAACGTGGTCGGCGCTCTCTCCGCAGGGTATTCCACCTACGATGTCATGCGCGCCACTTTCCCCGCGGGCACCGTTTCCGGCGCGCCCAAGGTCCGCGCCATGCAAATCATCAGCGAGTTGGAAAAGAGCAAACGCTGCAGCTATTCGGGCGCTGTCGGGTATTTCGGTTACGACGGCAACCTCAACTCTTGCATCGCCCTCCGCACCGTCCTGCTCCAAGACGGAACCGCCTACGTGCAGGCCGGTGCCGGCGTGGTTGCCGACAGCACCCCGCAGGGCGAGTATGAAGAAACAATCAACAAAGCCATGGGCGTGATCCGCGCCATCGAACGCGCCCGCACAGTCGTACCATCATGATCCTCGTCCTCGATAACTACGACAGCTTCACCTACAACCTCGTCCAATACTTCGGCGAGCTGGGAGCTGACCTCCGGGTCGT
>CAMBSX010000091.1 GCA_945870655.1 Chthoniobacter flavus
GCACTCCTTTTCGATATTCGACTGATTCTCATCGTGCTTTTACTCTGGTCGAGTTGCTGGTGGTCATCGCCATCATCGCTGTTCTAACCGCCTTGGCCGTGCCGGCCGTCGGGGGTGCTATGGAAAAATCAAATTTGGCCAAAGATGTTTCCAATCTCCGACAGATTGGTTCAGGCGTGGTCATGTATACCTCCGACCATGGAGGAAAGTTGCCCGGGACAAGCTGCTTCGCGGAAACACAAGAGGAGCTCGAGCTGACCTGGATCTACGCTCTGCGTGATCATCTCGGTCCGAATTATGACGAGGTCCGCCTCTCGCCGTCCGATCAGCATCGGAAATTACGGCGGCAGTTCCGCGGGACCAGTTATCTGATCAACGAAGAGGTTGACGGAAACAAATCACTTTCCCGTCTGCAGAGGATCGAAGCTCCATCGAAGCGCATTCTGCTTTTTCTCACGTCCGCGTCCAAAAATCCCCGAGGGCAAGAAGACCACATTCACCTGAGCGGGCTGCGTAACTGGTCTCGCTTGCTCAACGAGATCACACCGGACGCCTACAACCACAACCCGTTTGACCGCACCGCCGGGTCGTCGCCCTATTTGTTCGCCGACGGACACGCCGAAATTATTCCGGCATCGCGCATCAAACAGGCCACCGACAGCGGCATCAACATCGCCCGACATCCTCTTCCTTGAAATCCACAACATCCAGCTAAACACATACCATGAGAACCAAACACAGCCGCAACTCAATCGCTCTCGGTCTCGCTATCGCCCTTTTCGGGCTGGTGACCGCGACGCATGCCCAAATCACTGTGCTCTCCAGCGGTCACGTCGATATCCTCGAGGCCGAATACGAGCTCCCCGGTGGCGTGCCCGAAATCCATCTCGGCGTCCACACGGATGATGGACACTTCGAACCCGGAGACGTCCTGCTGCAGGTTAAAAATGCCGCCTACCGCAGCACAGACGGGTTGCCAGTCCAAATCACCAGCATCCTCGGACCGAATGCTTGGATCCTGCCCGCCGACTTGGAAGAAGCAGTGTCACTTGGCGTAATCGAAGCAGGCGTAGCCAAAGCTGGTTTCCCGGACACTTCCGCGGTCACCTTCACGCTTGTTTCTGCCGGCACCTCCAATCCCGGCAACTTCGTACTTTTCTCTTCGGCAAATTCCATCCGTCTGTCAGCCACCGGAAGCCAGGTTGGAACCAACAGCTTCGGCATCACTGCGAGTCACATCCACTACAACTGGGGATTCTCCGCAGCTGGCACCTACACTTTCGACATGCAGGCAAGTAACGGCGGCCTGCAGAGTCCAGTGGAGACCTACACTTTCGAAGTTGTGCCCGAACCTTCCACCTACGCCCTGCTCGGACTCGGTGCCAGTGCGCTCGCGCTCCTTCACTGGCGCCGCCGCAGCCGTCAGAGCTGATCGCCACAGCGTTGGTTGTCGGGCGGGAGGGCGCAAGCCTCGCGCCATTCCAACCCGACCCATGACCGCCCCCGAATCCCGCTTAAACGGACTCATCCGCGACCGGCTCCTCCACTTCTTCGAAAACCCTAGCAAGCAAAAACGCCCCCGCGAAATCCTCCGCGCTATCGCTTTACCCGATACGGCCTGCTGACCTCACTTTTTCACTTGGGTCTGAGGTTTCGATCTTCATCCTTCTCTTCCGTCCCTCAACTCTCCACTCCTGCTCTTCGCCGACCCATGCGCTTCCTCACCACGCTCCTCCTCTCCCTCACCATTGTTTCCGCCTCCCCGAGCGACACCATCCCGCTCGATCTGAAGGAACTCGACTCAGTGATCTACGTGGACGGCGTTCAGGCTGCGGGCGACCAACAGGCCGGACTCTCCATGCTGCTCAATCTGGCCGACGCCTACAAAACCTTCGGCCTCAAGGGCACCATCACCGCCGTCTTCGATGACGACGCCACCCCGATCATCCTCGGCTCTGCGGCCTATAACACCCAGACCAAAACCTCCGACGGCAATCTCTATGCCGATGCCATCGCCGGGCTCCTCGAACGCGGCGTGGTCATCGCCGTCTGCGGCAACGACCTCGCAAGCAAATCCCTCACCGCCGAAAATCTCCTGCCCAGCGTCAAAACCACCCCGCGCGGCATCCTACTCGTCGCGCAACTGACCCGCGACGGCGCCTTCTGCCTCCCCACCCCGCGCTCCCCGGCGCCCAAGCCAAGGACTGACCTCTGGCCCACGACGACCTGCATCGCCTGGAGAGCCGCGTCCAGGCTCAGACCCGGAAAATTGCTCCGAGTTTTTTGCCAAGGAAAATCATGGCCCAGACCCCAAGGGCGCTGGCGATGAAACGTCCGTCACCGACGAGTTGAGACACTAGGCAGATCGCCATGACCCGGCAGACAAAGTAAGCTGACCCGATTCCGCGATTCTGGGAAAAACAGCAGCCTGACTGGTTCCGCAATCGAATTCCCCCCGGACTCGATTTGCTCGAAACCAATCAGGCTGCGGGGCTTATCGCCCTTGCATCTTAATCCGCCGAGACGGATCTCAATGTATAGAGCAGTCCGTGTGCCAACTTCCGGCTCCGCCCCGCTCCCCGCCGGGCAAAGGCCACCAGAGCACCCGCGACTGCGCAAAAATCGCCACGGCAAACATCTTCCTTGTCCGCTTCCCGCCAGCCATGTTCGTTGTCTGCATGACGTCACGCCTCCTCGCCGGCCTGCTGTGGTGCGCGTTGCTGGGCTGGAGCGCCGGCATTCTTAGCGTCTCGTCGGTCAACGGCGAGTTTCTGCCCTCCGGCTTATTTTCCCTTACCTTCGCCGACAAATTCCTCCATTTCATCGCCTTTGCGCTCGGTGGTTGGGTGGCCGCGGCCGCCCTGCGGCTTTCATTTCCGTCCCTCCCCGTGGCCCGGGTCATACTCACAGCCATCGTTTTGGTCGCCGCGTTCGGGGTGATTGACGAAACCTGGCAGACCTCCACCCCCGGCCGCATGGGGGGTGACCTCTATGACTGGATCGCAGATTTCCTCGGCGCCATCGCCGGCGCATTATTGACCCTTCGGACCCATGCCCGCCTCGAACGTCTCATCACACGCCCGTGAACTCCGGCGACAGATCGCCCGTCACGACAAGCTCTACTACGGAGAAGCACAGCCCGAGATCACCGACCGGGAATACGACGCCCTGCTCCGCGAGTTGACCGACTTGGAAGCGGCTCATCCGGACCTGAGCACACCGGATTCCCCCACCCGGCGCGTGGCGGGCAAACCGCTTGAAGGATTCCAGCAGGTCCGCCACCGCGTTCCGATGCAGAGTTTGGACAACACCTATTCACTCGAGGAAGCCGATGAATTCATGGCGCGGGTCGAGCGTTTGCTCCCGGGGATCCCACTTGGCTGGACGATCGAACCGAAAGTCGACGGCGTGGCTCTTTCGCTCACTTACCGGGGCGGACTTCTCGAGTTGGCCGCCACGCGCGGTGACGGTGCGACGGGAGACGATGTCACGCAGAACATCCGCACCATCCGTTCCATCCCGCTGAAGCTTGCAGGTGAGGTGCCCGAGCTGATTGAGATTCGCGGTGAGGTTTTCTTGCCGAAGAAAAAATTCTCCGCGCTCAATACGGAGCGCGAGAAAGAAGGCGAGGCGCTTTTCGCCAATCCCCGCAATGCCGCCGCCGGCTCGCTCAAACTCCTTGATTCTTCGGTCGTGGCCCGGCGCGGACTCAACGCCGTCTTCTACGGACTTGGTGCGGTCGAGGGTGGCAAAGCGCCGCAGACGCAGGCCGAACTTTTGCGCTGGCTGAAGAGCATTGGTCTGCCCGTTGTCCCCAAATTCTGGGAAGCCAACGATGAGGCCGGGGTGCGCAAGGCCATCGCCACACTGGAAAGTATCCGTCATGACTTCGCCTTCGAGACCGACGGCGCGGTGATCAAGCTCGATGAATTCAGGCGCCGTGATCAGGCCGGAACCACCTCGAAGGCCCCGCGCTGGGCCATGGCTTATAAATACGAGGCCGAACGCGCACGGACAAAACTCAACGGAATTACGGTGCAGGTCGGACGCATGGGCACCCTCACCCCGGTGGCTGAACTTGAACCCGTGCAGATCGCCGGCAGCCGCGTGGCCCGCGCGACCCTGCACAACGAGGAAGAGATCGCCCGCAAGGATATCCGCATTGGCGATTGGGTCTTTGTCGAAAAAGCCGGTGAGGTGATTCCCGCGGTGGTCGGAGTCGATACCGCGGCACGCACGGGTCGGGAGAAGAAATTCCAAATGCCCGACGCCTGTCCGTCGTGCGGAAGCAAAGTCTTTCGCGATCCGGAACTCACCGCCGTGCGCTGCCTCAATCCGGACTGCCCGGCCCAAATCCGGCGACGCATTGAGCATTTTTCCGCGCGCGGGGCGATGGATATCGAAGGATTGGGGGAAGCCATGGTCGACCAGTTGGTCACTGCCGGTTTGGTCCGAGCCCTGCCTGACATTTACGCACTCCAAGCCGAAAACGTTTCGGCCTTGGAACGCATGGGCGAAAAAAGCACGACCAATCTTCTTGCCGCAATCGAGCAGAGCAAGGAACAACCCCTCTGGCGCCTTCTTTTCGGCCTCGGCATCATGCACGTCGGCGTATCGGTCGCGCGAAAACTGGCCGAGAAATTCCAAACGCTTGGTCGTCTGGCTTCGGCTTCGATCGAAGAATTGGAAAGCACGGAGGACGTCGGCGACGTGGTCGCTAAAGAAATCCACGGTTTCTTCCGCCTCGCTCATAACCGGCAACTTGTGGAATCACTCCAGCAGCACGGGCTCAATTTCGGCGAGCGCGACGAACGGGCCGCGCCCGCCTCGCAGCAACTGGCCGGCGAAATTTGGGTCCTCACCGGCACATTGAGCCGCCCCCGCGACGAAATCGCCGAACTGATCCGCCGCCACGGCGGCACGGTGAGCGGCAGCGTGAGCAAAAAAACCAGTTACGTGCTCGCCGGGGAGGAAGCGGGAGGCAAACTGGAAAAGGCCAAGTCGCTCGGCGTTCCAGTAGTCGACGAGGCGACCTTGCGCGGAAGGCTGGCGCCATAGGTCCCATAGGACCTATAAGTCCGATTCCCCGAACTCATGAAATTCATCTCTTGGAACGTCAACGGCCTGCGCTCGATCCTCGGCAAGGGCCTCCTTGAATTTTGGGCCGCGGAAAAGCCCGATGTGCTCTGCCTGCAGGAAATCAAAGCGAAACCCGACCAGGTTGCCGAGGTCACCTGGCCATCCGGCTTCGCACCGCATTGGAACTCGGCGGAGAAACCCGGTTATGCCGGCACCGCCACCTTTGCCCAAAAGAGGCCAGCGGACCAAACCACCGGCATTGGCCAGCCTGAGCACGACAAGGAAGGACGCGTGGTCACCCTGGAGTATGACGATTTCTTTTTGGTCAATGTGTACACCCCGAATTCCCAGCGCGAACTGACGCGGCTTGATTACCGGACCCGGGAGTGGGAACCGGCTTTCCGCACTTACCTCAAAAAGCTGGAAAAGAAAAAGCCCGTCGTGGTTTGCGGCGACCTCAATGTCGCCCACACTGAAGCCGACCTGGCCAATCCCAAGACCAACCGGAAAAACGCCGGTTTCACCGACGAGGAACGGGCGGCATTCCAAGCACTGGTCGATGCCGGCTTTGTCGACACTTTCCGCCTCTTCACCCAAGGCAATGGGCATTACACTTGGTGGAGTTACATGAACGGCGCGCGACCGCGGAACATCGGATGGCGCATCGATTACTTTCTTGTCTCGGCTGAGCTCGTACCACGGGTCAAAGCCGCTCGTATTCTTCCTCAAGTCACTGGCTCGGACCACTGCCCTGTCGTGCTGGAACTACGCTGAAGCAAAGCAATCAAACGGGAGCAGCCACCGATTGAAGAAGATTTAAGATGATGTGAGCGTGGCCGGCTGACACCGGCCGCACTCCACATTCTCCTGAGACGGACCTTTTTCCCGGGGGCGCGGCGGGAAAAATCATCTTCCGATACCTTCCCTAATCCGTGGCTAAGACTCCGCGTCTTTCAACTCAGGGGAAAAGACCGCGGTCCCGTTTGGCCTCCAGCACGCGCTCGATACCGATGGACATGGCGGCTGTGCGGGTGAAAACGTCGCGCTCTTTCGCGCGCTTGATCACCGCGTTGAAGGCCGTGTCGAGGATACGGTAAAGCCGGTCGGTCATTTCAGTGTCGGTCCAGAACAGGCTTTGCATGTCCTGCACCCATTCGAAGTAGGACGTGATCACGCCGCCCGCGTTGCAGAGCACATCGGGGATGACAAAGACTTCTTTCCGCCGCTGATCGAGCACTTCATCGGCCTCGGGCGTAGTTGGACCATTGGCCGCTTCGGCCAGCACACGGCAGCGGAGCAAGGCGGCGTTGCTCGCGTGGATGACGCGTTCGACGGCGGCCGGGACGAGTACATCGCAGGGCAAGGCGAGGAAGTCTTCTGGCTTAACTCGCTCGCCCTGCGGAAAATCTTTCAGCGTTTTATGCTCCTGCACATGCCGGTCGGCGGCGGAGACATCAAAACCCTTCGGGTCGTAAAGACACACCGTGTGGTCGCTCAGGCCGATGATTTTCATCCCCGAACGGTAGGCCAACCCGCAGGCGGTGACTGATCCGACATTGCCGAAGCCTTGCACGATGGCGGTGCACTTGGCCGGCTCGATATTGAGATGATCCAGCGCCCGCTCGATGAGGAAAACCACCCCGCGGCCGGTTGACTCGCGACGTCCCGCCACGCCGCCGATGGCCACCGGCTTCCCCGTGACGATTTCCGGCACGGCGTGTCCGGCATGCATGGAATAGGTGTCCATGAACCAGGCCATGACCTGCGCATTGGTCCCCATGTCGGGACCCATGATGTCGGTGCGCGGGCCGACGAACGGGATCATTTCCTGCATGTAGCGGCGGGAAAGTGTTTCCAGTTCACCACGTGTCAGTTTGTTCGGGTCCACGGCCACCCCGCCCTTCGCTCCGCCGTAGGGCAATCCGACCAAGGAACATTTCCAACTCATCCAAATGGAGAGGGCCGCCGATTCGCCGAGCGTAAGATGCGGCGAGAAACGCGTGCCGCCTTTGGTCGGTCCGATGCTCAAGTGATGCTGGACGCGGTAGCCTTGGTAAACCTCGACCCGGCCGTCGTCGTGCTCGATGGGCAGCGAGACGGTAACCGAGCGCTTGGGTTGGATCAGGCGCTGACGGTATTGCTGCGGGATCTCGAGGTGATCGGCCAGCACTTCGAATTGCTTCACGGCCATGCGGAAGACCGGGTCGGAGGAGTAAAAGCTTTCCATAAAAATAGGGCTCAAGGCGCAACCTGCAGGGCATCTTTGAGCCCGGCGAAAACTTTTTCCCCGATGCCGGGAACCCGGCGCAGGTCGTCCACGGATTTGTAGGGCCGTCCCTCGACAATCCGCTCGGCCAAGACCTCGCCGATCCCGGGCAGGAGCATGATTTGGTCCACCGTGGCCGTATTGGGGTCGAGCGGCTCGCCCAGGACCTGACCGAACGCCTCCTGCAGCTCCCGTTCCTCCACCCTCTGCGCTTCGCGCAAAGAGACGAGGCGCTGCGCATCCGTTTTCGCCCAAATCCCACGGCGGGCGATCGCGGCGCCGAGTTCGAGATCATCCATTTGGGCCTCGGCTGCAGCGGTGGTCAGGCCGTCCGGCGTGCCCCGACGAAGACCGAAACTTCGCGCCAAGCCTTCCCCGACGAGCACTGCACCAAGGTCTCGGCCATCGGACAAGGTGACGAAACCGTAAGTGCGCGGCTTGGCCGAGCGGCCCGGGGCGGCGGCGAACGCGGTGTGCACGGTGAATGGTTCCGCCAGCAACTCACGCACCTTTTCGGCCGCGAGGCGTCCGGAGGCCAAGGTCACGCGATGGTCATCAATCCCGAAATA
>CAMBSX010000092.1 GCA_945870655.1 Chthoniobacter flavus
CGAACTGGAGCGCAGGCCGTAGGCCGGAGCGGAAGTTCGCGCTGCGCCGCGACGGCAGGGGGTCTTTTTCCCAAGCTGCCGTGCGGTCGTTTGAAGTTGTATTCGTAGGCGTAATTGCTGGCCGCCGCATTGACTTCGCGCAGGTTGAAGAAGAGCTCGCGATCCAGCAGTTCCAAGCGAACTTGGGCATGGAAGCTTTCGACATAAGCGTTTTCCCAAGGAGCGCCGGGTTCAATATAACGTGGACCAACCTGTGCTTGGCCCAGCCACTTTTGCACGGACTTGGCCACGAACTCCGGCCCGTTGTCACTGCGGATGTATTGCGGCTTACGGCCGCTGCAGACCATGACCTCTTCCAAGGCGTCGATGACTCTTCTGGCCGGGAAGCTGCGGGCCGCTTTGAGCAACAGGCATTCCCGCGTGTATTCGTCGATAATCGACAGGATGCGCACCGTGCCGCCATCAGCCGTGCGGTCTTGGATGAAGTCGTAGCTCCAGACCTCGTTGGGCCGACTCGCGCTGCGACGCAGGGACAGACCAGGACGCACGCGGCGGCGCTTGCCGCCATGACCTCTAGAAGCCATGAGTCCTCGCTGCCGTCTGATCCGAGCCACCCGCTTGCGATTGATCACCTCTCCGTGCTCGTAACGCACAATGGTCGCCACCTTCTCGTAGCCGAGGCAGGGCCACTGGCGTGAGACCTCCTCAACCAACCCTTCCTGGGCCAGCTTCTGCGGCGAGGCCAACCGACGGTAATACGCCGTCGAACGACTCAAGCCCAAGGTCCGGCAGGCTCGCTGGCGTTTGCACAGCCCCATACAGACGACCATCTCCACGGCCGCTTTCTTCTGCATGGGGCTTACCATTTTTTTGCGTTCACTTCTTTGAGGATCTGGATGTCCAAGGCCTGGTCGGCCACCAACTTCTTGAGTCGGCCGTTCTCGGTCTCCAACTCCCTCAGGCACCGGGCCTCGCTGATCTCCATCCCGCCATACTTGTTGCGCCAGCGGTAATAGGTCTGTTCGCTGATCCCATGGGGGCGGCACGCGTCGCTGATCTTCAGCCCACTGCGCTCGATCTCCCCAAGGATCCGGATGATTTGCTCTACACTGTTTCGGTTCTTCATGGGTTCTACGGATTTTACACCGCAGAACTCTCACTCAACACCGTCTAGTTTCTCGGGGCTGGATCCATTCCGAGCCTATGTCCAAGAGGTGCTGGTGCCAACCCCGCGGGTCGGGGATCTGGTGATCATGGACAACTTGGCAGCCCACAAAAACGATCAGACCATCGCCCTGATCCGCCAAGTTAGTGCCAACGTCCGGTTCCTGCCGCCCTACTCTCTGGATCTCAACCCCATCGAGATGATGTGGAGCAAGATCAAGGCGCTCTTGCGCAAGGCCAAACCCACGAGGATCTTCTGGCGGCCCTGGCCCCAAGTACTGGAGGCCGTCACCGCCTCCGATGCCCGCGGTTAGTTTGCCGCATGCGGCTATAGATTTATTTAAAATGCTCGAACCGAAACATTACAGTTAAGTACCCTTCATAAAATATCTGCCTGGAGAGTTTTGATCAGCAAGAAGCAGCGACCGCATCCATGATGCGGTCGCTTGCTTTTTGATAAAAATCAGGGTCTTCGTTGTCGGATCCCCCAAAAATGACAGGTGCGCCAATGGTGACCTTTACAGGAACAAAGCGTGGGATGGCCCTTCCCCGGGGGAGAGCTTGAAAGGATCCGCTCACCCGCACCGGCACAACCGGTGCCCCGGTCTTGGCCACGATCATTCCTATGCCGGATTGGGCCGCTTGCAACTTTCCATCCGGACTTCTGCTTCCTTCGGGAAAAATAAGGACGGCGCCAGCACCTCTCACCACGCGGATCGCGCCCAGGAGCGCACTCCGAGCGGCGTTTTTCTGGTCGACAGGAATAACATTTAGCTCGGGAAGAATCGGGCCGAGAATCGGGATATCGAGCAGGGATTTACGGGCCAAATAATGGATGGCGCGACGGCACGCGACACCAACCAGCGGCGGGTCAAGATAACTGCAGTGGTTGGCCGCGATAATGCAGGGACCATCTTCAATCATGTTCTCCGCGCCGGTCACGCGGTAATGGAAAAAAGTTTTGGCCATGGCTTTGCTCAGCGAATAACCGAGCAAATACCAGCATGTCATTCTTTGCTGCATGGCCTAAGTCGCATCGGCATCCTGCCGGTTACTTCCTGGCACCATCGGCAAGATGCCGATGCCACCCAGCAATCCATGTTCACGCAACTTCTCCAGCATGGCGTTGACAACACCGGCGACATCCAAGGAAGAGGAGTCGATCACCGTGGCACCAGAGGCGATTGTTAGTGGATCGGTTGAGCGGGTGGAATCGATAAGATCACGCTGGGCAATTTCTTCGGTCTGGCCTTGGTTGCGCCTCCGGCGCTGGCGCACCTGAACTGGCGCGTCGATATAGAATTTGTAAGGAGTCTCGGGAAATACTGCGGAGCCGATGTCTCGTCCCTCGACCACCATCTGACGTCCTTGTGCTTGGGCGCGGATTACCGCGGAAAGAATATAGCGCACGGCCGGCACGGCAGAAACCGGTGAAACATTGGCATTGACTGCCGCATCGCGCAAATGGACCCGTGGGTCGGTGCCGTCCACGATCGGGTAGTATTCAGTACCGTCGCAACCAAGTTCGACGCGGGAGTTTCCAACCGCCATGGCGATCGCTCCGGCTTCGCGGCAATCCACGCCATGACTCAGGCAGCCCCAGGTGATCGCGCGGTAAAGATCTCCGGAGTTGAGAAAGCGGTAGCCAAGACGGGCGGCGAGCGCGCGGGCCACGGTGCTTTTACCAGATGCAGCCGGTCCATCGATAGCAATCACGACCGTGGAAGTCGAAGTATCGGCTTTATTCATTGGTCATCCGCTGCAACTGCTCCGCAAAACCCGGATAGGATGTTTCCACGCATTCTGTGTCCTCGATAACAGTCTCGCCTTCGGCAAAAAGGCCGGCGATGGCGAAGGCCATGGCAATACGATGGTCACCATGGCTGTTTAACCGAACCCCGTGTAAGGGACGGCCGCCGTGAATAATCATACCGTCAGGGGTCTCCATGACTTCGGCGCCCATCGCAGCTAGGTGGTGCGCGACGACCGCCAGGCGGTCGGATTCCTTGACCCGCAGTTCTCCCGCATCACGGATGGTTGTCGTTCCAGAGGCGAGGGCTCCGGCCACGGCGAGCACCGGAATCTCGTCAATCACATTGGGAATTTCTTTGCCTTCGATCGTTGTTCCTCGCAGCGGTGCCCCAAGGATCTCGATTTTGCCGCTGGGCTCACCCGGTCCTTTGGAGATTTCCTCCTCTCGAAGCCGGGCACCCATGCGCAGAAGGATGCCAAGCAGGCCGGTTCGCGTGGGATTTAGACCGACATCGCGAACCACCACATTAGCCCCCGGTTGCGCCGCGGCGGCGACCAACCAGAAAGCGGCGCTCGAAATGTCGCCCGGTACTTGAAAATCCCTCGCCTGAGGCAAACTTCCCCCGACGACAGAGATATGCTCACCCTTTCGCTCCATGGGGACACCGAAGTATTCCAGCATGCGCTCGGTATGGTCACGCGTGGCGACCGGTTGGACAACCGTCGTTCTTCCCTGGGCCAAAAGCCCGGCGAGAAGAACACAGCTTTTGACTTGGGCGCTGGCCACGGGGAGACGGTATTCGATCCCTTGGAGACTTGCACTGCCCTCTATGACGAGAGGCGGACAATCCCCCCGTCCCGCCGTGTGGAGCCTCGCTCCCATGAGACCCAATGGCTCCATGACACGGCGCATGGGACGACGGGAAAGCGAATCATCGCCGGTCAACCGCGATTGAAAAGGTTGCGCCGCGAGCAAACCCGCCATCAGGCGCATGGTTGTTCCTGAATTTCCGCAATCCAAGTCGGACTCCGTACCAATGAAACGTCCGGCACAGCCGTGGACGGCGAAAATACCACCGGACTCTTCTTCGACAACCACCCCCAACTGCCTGAGAACTCGCAAAGTACCCAGACAATCCTCACCGCGGAGGTAGTTGCCCAAATGGCATATTCCATCGGAAAGCGCGGCGAGCAGCGCCGAGCGATGAGAGATGCTCTTGTCTCCAGGGACCCGGATGTCCGCCTCAATGCGCGATGCGCGATGTACATGGATCTCCACAGTTAGGGGACGGATAACATCTCGGCGCGGTTGGCCGCCGCGCGCCCGAGCAGAGCCCGGAGCGATGCCGTGTCGTTTTTTTCGATGACTTCAATGACGCCATCGACCGAACCGGCAAAAGTGCGAAGGGCGGCGATCACCTCGGCGCGATTCGACTCCAAAATGGCGGTCCAAAGGTCGGCCGAGCCCGATGCGATGCGGGTGGTATCACGAAACCCACCGGCACAGAGCTGCCGCGCGGACGCGGTGCCGCGCGCGGCCAATTCGACCAGCAGAGCAGCGATCAGGTGGGGAACGTGGCTGACGGAAGCCGCAGCGCGATCATGTTCTGCCGGATTCATCTCGTGAATCCGCGCGCCGACCGAACTCCACAAAGCTTTGACGCTGCGCACGGCTTCCGCTCTTGAGCGCGGAGTCGGGGTGACGACACAAAGTGCACCTGCGTAAAGATCCGCATAAGCGGCCGTCAGTCCGGCGGACTCCGAGCCACACATGGGATGGCTGCCGACAAAGTTTCCGTTGCGGGCAAATGTTTCTTCCAGTTGATCCACCACGGATTTCTTCACGCTGCCCACATCGGTGATCACCGCGCGCGGTGGAAGAGCATCTTTGATCGCCTCGGCCACTTCCGCGAGCCGATCAACCGGAAGGCAAAGAACGGCGAGATCAGAACGGGCGGCCACACTCGCGGCATCGGTTCCTCCGAAATCGATGAGTCCGCGCGCCCGCACTTCCTCGACAGCCCCAGCCCGGCGGGCCCACGCACCAAGCTTCGTCTGGGGGCTGCGTTGGCGCAGTGCCATGAGGAGAGATCCTCCCATTAAGCCCGGACCAAAAACGGCAATGGAAGGGAGCAGATCCGCCATGACCAGCAAAGCTTAGCAGGCCAAGGTGCGAACCTCACGCCGGAAAATTGCGCGTCAGGGAACGAGGAAAATCCTGCCGGTGTAAGGATCTTTCACCTCGGTGCCAGGCGGAAAGCCGCGTACGTCGACGAACCCGGCCTGTGGGGCGTGGGGGCTGGTGACGAATCCGGGCTTTCCGGGCACAGGAATGCCGTAAGAGATTTCAGGTGTCGGCAAACTGACCGGCGGTGGTGTCGGAGCGGGCGTGGGATTCGGAATCGGGTTGACTAGGGCCGCATCGGTCAGGCCAGCACTGGAATCCACGCCGGTCAAGGGCGGCAAACCGGCAGCGGACTGCGTCTGTTGCTCCGGAAGAGTTTGCGTACCGCCAAAACCATAACGATTGCGTTGGGTGGTCGGAGGTTTCTCCGGTGAGCAGGCGGCCAAAAAGCCGGCGGCAAGGCCGAGGGTCGAAGCGACGAGCACAGTACGTGTCATGACATGAAGGGACCAGAGGTGCCGACAGACATCAAGGCGAATCTGCCCGGTTACTGATCCACCTCGGCCATCGCGGCCCGGAGGTGGCCCTTGATGAGTCCGTCAAAGAGCGCCTTGCCGATAATCGCTCCGGAAAGCCTCTCAATATGAGCCAGGGCGCAAAGATCGGAGGCCGACGAGACGCCACCGCTCGCAATAACCGGCGCTGTGGTTCCTTGTACCGTCGATGCAACAGCTTTTGTATTAGGTCCTTGCAACATTCCATCGGTGGCGATGTCCGTGTAGATTACTGCCCCCACCCCCCATTCACCCGCTTGTTTGGCCAGATCAGAGGCCCTGATTTTCGTCCCTTCGGTCCAACCCCGCACGGCCACGAATCCATCGCGGGCATCGATACCGACGGCAATTTTGTCCCCTCCAAAACGCTGCACAGCGTGTGCCACAAAATCGTCTCCCGCTGCCGCCCGGGTACCGACCACGACACGCGCCACCCCGGCATCTAAAGCGCGGCCGATGGCTGCTTCATCGCGGATGCCGCCGCCGAGTTGCATGGGGATACCGATTGCCCCGGCCATACGGCGCACCAGTTCCAGATTCGATAGCTCGCCCGTGAAGGCGGCATCCAAGTCCACAACATGAAGCCAGTCGCCACCCCGCGCGGCCCACTCGAGCGCCACACGGACCGGGTCGTCGGAGTAGACCGTTTTGTCCTCGGTGCGCCCTTGGCGCAAACGCACCGCCTGGCCTCCCATCAGGTCGATTGCCGGGTAAAGGAGCATTAGAATTTTCCCCCGCAAATTTCGGCGACAAAATTCCCCAACATGCGCAACCCGGCGGCCTGGCTTTTTTCCGGGTGGAACTGCACGCCACGCACCTTCCCGCGGCGGCACGCGGCCGCAAACTCGACGCCGTGGGTGGAAGCGGCGGTGACCATCCCGCTTTCCGCCGGCCGGGGGTAAAACGAGTGCACAAAATAAGCGAAGGTCGGATCCGTCAGCGACGCGAAGAAGCTGTCCGGGGCACGCGAAAGCAAATTGTTCCATCCGATGTGCGGCACCTTCAGGCCGGGGCGAGAAGGGAAACGCACCACGCGCCCCGCCCAATGGGCGAGGCCGGAAACTCCGGGAGATTCCTCGCTGCCCTCGAAAAGAATTTGGTAGCCGAGGCAAATCCCGAGGTATGGACGGTCCGCCGCCAACCACGCACGCAACGGACTGGTCAGCCCGCGTTCCTCGAGGCGGCCAGCGCAATCACCAAAAGACCCCACCCCGGGAAGCACAACCGCCGCACAGTCCTCAAGCCCCGCCGGTGATTCGCAGCGCTTCACCACGGCACCGGCGTGTTGCAAAGCTTTCTCCACACTGCGCAAGTTGCCGCTGCCATAGTCGATCATGGCCACGAGTGGCGGGGAAACCATGGATCAGAGCTGTCCTTTGGTGCTGGGTACGCCCTCGACCCGCGGGTCGATCCGCGTGGCTTGGTCCAATGCTCGGGCCACCCCCTTGAACACCGCTTCCGCCATATGGTGCGTGTCGCGCCCATCAAGCAGGGCTACATGCAGATTGAGGCCGCCCTGCACGGAGAAGGCGCGAAAAAACTCCTCGAGCAACTGGAAGGGAAAATCCCCGATCGATCCCGCTTCCTCCGGTGCCTCATAGGCAAGGTACGGACGCCCGCTGCAGTCGAGGGCGATGCGGGCCAAAGCGTCATCCATCGGCAAGAGACACCACCCGTAACGGCAAAGACCCTTCTTGTCGCCGAGTGCCTCGCGCAAGGCCTGGCCGAGAGCAAGGCCGACATCCTCCACCGTGTGGTGCGCGTCGACGTTGAGATCACCTCTTGCCTTGAGTTCGAGATCGAAGAGTCCGTGTTTGGTGAAAAGCTCGAGCATGTGGTCAAAGAAGCCCACGCCGGTGGAAATCTCCGCCTTGCCGGTGCCATCGACAACGAAACGCAATTCGATGTCGGTTTCCCTCGTTTTTCTTTTGACGCTGGCGGAGCGGGTCATGGGCGGGACGGCTGGTTCCCGCCTTGCGCGGCGGCTTCAGCTTTTTTGAGTGATTCTTGCAGGGAGGCAAGCAGAACATGCTGGGACCAAAGTTTCTGCGCCTGCTCCAGATTGGCCTTGGCCGCTGACAAATTGCCCGCAGCCAGTTGTCGCTGGGCTTCGTTGGCTGCGGCCGCCCCGGCAGCAAGGGTCGCGGTGTCGATCTTGGACAGCCTCGCTTCCTCGCT
>CAMBSX010000093.1 GCA_945870655.1 Chthoniobacter flavus
ATAGTATCTCCCGTCGGCTGCTAAAACCGGCGGGCGACGGACCTTGCGGTCCAATTTATGTCGCATAAAAAAACTGCTGACGATAACCCACAATTCAATTTTTGTGGTTACCCTCTGAATTTACTTTCAGAGTCAGGATTTCAAAAATCAACTTACACTTTTTTTAGGTCGACAAAGAGCGAGAAGGTTTTGGCCTTGCCGCTGAGAGTGACCGGAAAAAGAGCGCGTACCGATTAATTCGGTCCCCATTTAAGGGGATGGAGAGATTGCCAGAAAATAGCGCAGAGTCAACCGCCTTTTTGAAAAAATCTTAAAGTTTTTTTCGAGGCTCCCCTGCGGGCCAGATCTCCAAGTTCGTAGGGTATTGGACCGGGCTGTCAAACGAACGTTCAAAAAAACTCTCCCGTGGTCCGGAAGGCGGAAGCGACAGACCCATTTTCCACTCCCCTCTCGCGGCCGTCCGCCACCGCGCACGGAGGCCGCCGCCTTGTCTCGCGCCACCGCGCTTGTCATCTTTCCTCCCGAGCCGTGACCCTCCCCAACCAACTCACCATCCTGCGCCTTTTTCTGACCGCTCTGTTTGTTATGGCACGCGAGAGCGGCATGGCGTGGGGCGCCACCTTAGCCGCTATTGCCTTCGGGCTTGCCGTCCTCAGCGATTACCTTGACGGCGTCCTGGCGCGGCGGCTCGGCTGTGAAACCGACTTCGGACGCCTCATGGACCCGCTGGCCGACAAAGTCCTCGTCGCGGCCGCGCTGGTCTGTCTGGTCTGGTCGCATGACATCCCGGCATGGGCCGCCATTATCCTCATCTCCCGCGATTTTCTTATCACCGGACTGCGTCAACTGGCCCTCAGCCACGCCACCGTGCTCGCCGCCGATCCCGCGGGCAAGACCAAGACCGCATCGCAGATGATCATGATCGGTTTTTTTCTCCTGCGCGATGCGACCGGAGAATTTTTCGGGATCGGCCTCTGGTCGCCAAGGGTCATGAGTGCGGGGCAGATCCTTATCTGGGCCAGCGTGGGTCTCTCCATCTATTCCGGATGGCGCTACGCACGAGCCCACTGGCGCGTTGTCGTCCGCAGTGGCGGATCGTGATCCTCGGCGCCCACTCAGCCGGTATGTTGCCCGAACCACGCTCGCCTGCCCGGAGGCACCCCACGACAACCTTTCTTCTCATCCCGCCGTGGTCCGCGTAGAAGAGAAGCCATGCTTCTCACCCGCGCGGAAATGCAACACGTCGAGCAAGCGACATTTTCCCGCGGCATCCCCGCCGACGTCCTGATGGAAACGATCGGCGCGAAGCTGGCGCGCTTCGTTACCCAATTTTTTCCCCGGCCCGGATTGGTCGTGTGCTATGCGGGCAAGGGCCACAATGCTGGCGACGCCTTTGTCGCCGCGCGTCACCTCGCCATGCTGGGATGGCGGGTCTTGGTCCGCACCCCGTTTCAAAAGGACGAGTTTGCCCCGCTGACCCGCGACAAATTCGATGTCCTGCATTCTTCGGTTTTGCGCGACCCTTTCCGCCCATCCACTCCGCAGGATGGCCCGCTCGTGCAACTCGATGCTTTGGTCGGCCTCGGCTCGCAAGGTTCCTTGCGGGAACCACTCGCTTCCCTCGCTCTCGAGATGAATGGGGCGCGACGCGATGCCAACGCGAAAACGGTGGCCGTTGATTTCCCGTCCGGGCTCGACCCCGAAACCGGCATTCCGGGCGACCCCTGCGTCGAGGCGGATTTCACGGCGACCGTCGGCTTTGCCAAGACCGACCTGGTGGCCGATGCCGCGGTCAACCACGTGGGACGTCTCGGACTTCTCGATTCGCCGGACTTTCTCCGGCCGGAGGCAGCCGATGCCGGCGAATTACTCACGGCTCCCATGCTGCGCCGCCAATGGCCGCCACGCGCTTTCGACACAAACAAGGGAATGTGCGGGCGCGCTGTCCTGCTCGCCGGCTCGCGCGGCACGCTGGGCGCGGCACACCTCTGCGCGGCAGGTGCCGTGCGGGGCGGGGCAGGACTGGTTTCGCTCGGCGCTTTGCCCGACGTATACGACCTGCTCGCCGTAACGATGATTCCCGAGGTGATGGTGCGCCCGCTGACCAAGCTCACCGATATTTTCAATTTTCCGGTCGACGCCATCGGAATCGGTCCGGGGCTCGGCAGCGGACAAGAGGCGCGGACACTGCGCGTCGTGCGCGAAGCTCCGTGCCCGGCCGTGGTCGATGCCGACGCTTTGACTGTGATCGCCCACGCCGGACTGCAACATGTTGATCAGGCGAAGGGCCCGCGGTTACTCACCCCTCACCCGGGTGAAATGCAACGCCTCCTCGCCGGCCGGAAAATCAGTAACCGAGGCCAAGTGGCCCGTGATTTTACTGACAAGCACGCGGTCACCCTCTTGCTCAAAGGCGCGCGCACCGTCATCGCCCAGCGGGGTCTCCCCCTCCGCTACAACACCACGGGCCATCCCGGCATGGCCACCGGCGGCATGGGGGACGTCCTGACCGGCCTATGCACCGCACTGCTGGCCCAGGGAACCGACACCTACCAAGCTGCATCGATCGGTGCCTGGGTTTGCGGACGTGCCGCGGAAATCGCCATGGTGCGGGGTGCCTCCACGGAATCGCTCACCCCGAGCGAAGTGCTGGAGAACATCGGTTCCGCCTTCCGGTCGCTCCGCGCAGGGGATTTCTAGCCCGAGACGCGGCGACCGGAGCGCGCCTTTTCTTCGTCCACCGCCCCCCCGAGAGAAGGGGCCATGGCGTCGACCCTGACCGGTGCGCCCAATGGCAAAATTCTGAAAAGTTCGACCGCCGCATCTTTCTTGAGCCGGATGCAACCGTGGGAGGCAGGGCGACCGGGAATGTAGCCGACATGCATCCCGACCCCGGTCTGGGTAAGTCGCATCCAGTAGGGCATGGGCGCGCCGATAAACCGGCCTCCCGCTGGCACCGCGTCCGCGCGGGCATCGGCATCCGAGACAAGCGTCTGACCCTCCCCGGAGACGACGCGCCCGTAGAGATTCGATTGGTGGTTCTTTTTCTTCTCGATGATTCTGTAGGCCCCTTTGGGAGTAGGATGGCTAGCTTTGCCCGTGGCCACCGGAAAATCCATGGCGACATGGCCATCGACAATAAGGAGCCCGCGCTGTTCCCGTGTGGCAATCTCGACCGCGGAGTTTTGGGCGGTCGCCCTGGAAAGCAATTCGGCGTTCCGGTAGGTCAGCTTGGGCCAATCTTCCTGCGTGCGGAAGTCATCATGTTGTCCGCGATGCCTCGACACCAGCCGGGCCCGGGGATTCTCGAAGGTAGCGCAGGCGGTCAGGCTGAACACCGCAGCCCACAACAGTCCATGATGCAACGGAAGCCTCACCGTTTGGGCAAACCGGAAACGGTGGTGAGAATGCCCGTGATCATCGAGTAAGCCACCAGACCGACGAAGAGCGCGACCATGAGAATAACCATGGGCTGAATCAGTGCGGTCACCCGTTCAATCACGACCGAAAGTTGTTTGTCATAGCTTTTGGCACTCCGCTCAAGCGCGGCTCCGAGGTCGCCGGTTGTTTCGCCGACCTGAATGATGTCGATCATGGTCGGCGGGAAAAATTGCACCCGCTGAATGGCCCGAGACAGCTGGGCCCCATCCTGCACGTTTTCGGAAATACGTTCGAGCTGCGTCTGCAGGTAGACATTGGGAGTCGCATTGCGGATGAGTTGCATCGACTGCATGAGGGAGACGTCATTGTTGAGCAAGGTGGAAAGTGTCTGGGTGAACTGAGCGTAAAAACGCATGCGCAACAACGGCCCGAAGATGGGGAGTTGCAGCTTGGTGCGGTCCCACCAGATCCGCCCGTCTCCCTTGCTCGTGAAATGCCGGAAGCCGAGAATACCGGCCGCGAGGACAATAAGGATGACCCACCAATAGGATCCGAAAAACTCGCTTGTGCCGATGAGCATTCGCGTGGCGAAGGGCAAAGACTGCCCGGTCTTGCCCAGCAGCGCGGTCAACTGCGGGAGCAGGAAGGTCATGAAAATGACCAGCAGGGCGATGCCGGCGGAAAAAATGACGGAGGGATAGATCAGCGCGCTGGTCACGCGACGCTGCAGGTCGCCCATCATGGTAAGGAACTCGACTTGGCGCTTGAGGATTTTCGACACCGTGCCGCTCGCCTCGCCGGCTTTGACCATGTTGCAATAAAGGTCGGAAAAGCTCGGGCTGGCTTTTTTCAGCGCGGCGGAAAATGTCGCGCCTTCGCGCAGCGATTGACGCGCGCTGGCGGCCACACCGCTGAGCGAGGATTTGTCCTGCCGTTGTTCGATGACCTGCAAGGCACGGTCGAGCTTGAGGCCGGCCTCGAGCAGTTCGCACAATTCTTCCGTGAAGAGAAGGACTTGCGCGCGGTTGAGGCTGTTGTCGCCGGAAGCGGAGGCGCCTGCGGCGACCGCGACGGCAGCCTCGGCCCCTTTGGCCGCGAGGGAAAATGGTTGAAGGTTCTGTTGCCGGAGTTTGCCGAAGGCGTCCTGACGGCTGAGGGCCTCGAGCTCCCCCGAAATCTTGCCGCCCCCGGATTGCAAGGCTTGGTAGACGAAGAGTGGCATTATTCGTCCTGGGCACTGACGTCGGAGGTGGTGACGCGCATGACTTCCTCGATCGTGGTAGTTCCGGCGGCAACCTTGTCGAAACCGTATTTGCGCAGGGGACGCATGCCTTCTTTTTCCGCCGCAGGCCGCAATTCGGCGGCGGTTTTGCGCTGCGTGATCAGTTCCTGCAGCTTTGGCGTGACCAAGCAAAGTTCCATGATGGCGAGACGGCCCTCATAACCCGACTGGCGGCAATTCTCGCATCCGACCGCGCGCATGATCTTGCTCTCATATTCCGGCGGGAATCCGATGCTGCGCAGGTAGGCCGGAGAGTAATCGCCCGGTTGGGCGGGCGCCTTGCAAAACGGACAAAGCTTGCGCACGAGACGCTGGGCGATGAAAGCGCGCACGGCACTGGCGACGAGGAAGGGTTCGACGTTCATGTCGAGAAGGCGGGTGATGCCGCCGACCGCATCGTTGGTGTGGAGGGTGCTGAAGACCAGGTGACCGGTCAGAGCGGCACGAATAGCGATTTCGGCCGTCTCGTAGTCGCGCATCTCACCGACCATGATGACATTGGGGTCGCCGCGGAGGAAGCTGCGCAGGAGATTGGCGAAGGTGTTGCCGATCTCGGGCTGGACCGCACTCTGATTCACCCCGGCCAGCTTGTGCTCGACCGGATCCTCGATGGTGAGGATGCGGCGCTCCTTCGTGTTGAGTCCCGAGAGAAAAGTGTAAAGCGTCGTTGATTTTCCGCATCCGGTCGGGCCGGTCACGAGAATGATGCCGTTGGGCAGGGCGAGGAGTTCGCGGACTTTTTTGACGTAATCCTCATCGAGCCCGAGGCGCTCGAGACTGAACACTTCCTTGCCGAGGAGACGCAGGCTGATGCTCTCGCCGTTGATCGTCGGAATCGAAGCCACACGGACATCGATGGGTTGCCCGCCCAACTCGAGGCTGATCCGCCCGTCCTGCGGGCGGCGATCTTCGCCCAGATCGAGGCCGGCGGTAAGTTTGAGGATGTTGATGACCGAACGCTGGAGCTTGCGCATCTGGACGGGAACGGGCACCTCCTGCAGTACGCCATCAATGCGGTAGCGGACACGGAGATCGTTGGAGAGCGGCTCCACGTGGATATCGGTGGCGCGCTCGCGCAGGGCCTCGCGGATGACTTGGTTGATGAACTTTTTGACCGACGCCTCTTCCGATTCGTCCTCGTCGAGGACGTTGACTTGTTCGCCGCGGCCGAGATCGATGTCCTCCTCCATGCCGCGACCTTCGAGCAGTTCCTCAAAGGTTTCGGCGCCGATCCCGTAGACTTGGCGCAAGGCGGGCAAAATGCCTTTGCGCGTGTAGATTTCGTAGCGTACTTGCTGTGGCACGGCTTCGGCCACCGCTTGCCGTGCGAGCAGGTCGAAGGGATCGTAGGTCAACAGGGTGATCGAGTCGTCGTCGGTCTCAACCGGGAGCAATTGGTAGCGCAGGGCGATGCGGGCCGGCAGCTTGCCCCGCATTTCAGGGGTGGCTTTGGCCACATCCGCCCCTCCCCACCGGAGGTGAAATTTGTCGGCCAATTCACGGTAAAAACCGTTTTCGTCGATCTCGGTGCTGTCGAGCAAAGCACGCATGAGGGACGACTGGATCCGCGCCGCGTCCTGCAGCGATGCGGTCACTTTGTCCCGGTCGGCCGCGCCGTGGCGCGCCGCAAGTTCCACCAGTTCGGGAATCAAGGCCATGCTTTGCCCTCTCCCCTAGGTGGCCGATCTTTTCTTTTTGCCGGGAGTCGGCGTCGGCTTGGGCTTGGGGTCCGGCGCATACTCCTGGTAGTCGATTCCGGCCGGCCGCAGCGGATCGCGCGGTTTGCGGACCCGGCCGTCGGGCGTGAGCATGGGTGAGTCGTTGATCACCGGGGTGCGTCCCAGTTGCCAGGCGTCCGCCTCGTCATAAACCTCGTCCCCCAGCTTGGTGCGGTAACGCTCCTCTGCGCTGGCCACCGCGGTTTCGGCGTCATCTTCGACCACGGTGGGCTGCAAGAGAATCAGGAGTTCCTGGCGCTCCACCGCCCGCGTGGTTTGCTTGAAAATGTAGCCGAGCACGGGCAGCCGCATCAGGAAAGGCAAGCCTCCGTCGTTTGCATTGGTCTTTTCAATGATGAGACCGCCCAGCACCACCGTGCCGCCGCTGGGCACGGTGACCGTGGTGGTCAGTTCCTGGGCTCCGACGACCGGCGCCTTGTTCCCGCTGCCGAAGGTTTCCTCGCGGAGCACGTTGTTGTTCGTCTGAACGATAACCAGGGTGACATCCCGATTGGCATTGATCAGCGGGAGCACTTCGAGCTTAAGCAAGACATCGAGATAAGTGATGTTGGCGGTGACGCCGGCGTTCTGGTTCGGACCGACCCCAGTGATGGAGGTGGAGGTCAAAGTGCTGCTGGTGTAGGGCACGCGCTGGCCCGAGCTGATTACCGCCTTCTTGTTGTTCGTGGTGTAAACGACCGGGCGGGAGATGATCTTAAACTTGCCGGTCGTCTCGAGGGCCCGCACGTAGTAGTCAAGCGAGTTGGCAATGGTTCCGTAAAGGGTCAGGCCGGTAAAGGCGCCGGCGGCCAGCGAGGCGGGGGTAATGAGGTCCGGTGCGGTGAAAACATTGGTGCCGGGAAGCGCATTGAGCAGCGCACCGCCCACGCTATTGCCATCTTTGCTCTGGTTGCGCAGGAAATAGTTGAAGCCGAATTCCATGTCGTCTTTCAAACTTAATTCCCCGATCACGGCCGCGATGTAAACTTGGCGCGGTCGCACGTCGAGCATGTCGAGAAGTTGAGCGACTTTCTGGCGGCTGTCGGGTGGCCCGATGGCAATGACCGAATTGGCGCTTTTGTCCGCGATGAGTTTGGTGCTACCGACGATGACCGATTCGGGGGCCACATCGGCGTTCGGTTCTTTGATCCGGTCGGGCCGACTGGTGCCTCCACCCGCACCGGCCCCCGACTCGGAACCCATGCCTTGTCCAAAGGTAGAGCCGCTCTCGACCATGGCGCCATCTGCACCCGCGCGCTGCGTCCCGCCGCCGGTTCCACCCTCCTCGCCTTCCGAAAGCAGGTCCTG
>CAMBSX010000094.1 GCA_945870655.1 Chthoniobacter flavus
AACTCGGCGCCCGCCTAGTCGTCGGTCAAGTGCAGGACTCGATCGACAAGGGTCGCGTGAAGGAAGAAAAGGGCCCGCATGCCTCGCGCAATGCGCTGCAGTCGGTCACGCTGCTCGACACGATCGAGGAGTACAAATTCACCGCGTGCCTCGGCGGCGGACGTCGCGACGAGGAGAAAGCGCGGGCCAAAGAGCGTTTCTTCTCGCACCGCGACGACTTCGGTCAGTGGGATCCGAAAAACCAGCGTCCGGAATTGTGGAATCTTTTCAACGGACGCCATCATCCCGGCGAGCACTTTCGCGTCTTCCCTCTGTCCAACTTCACCGAGATGGATATCTGGATGTATCTGCAGCGGGAGGAGATCGAGCTCCCCTCACTTTATTTCGCCCATCAGCGCGAGGTCTTCGCCCGCAACGGTGCCCTGCTCGCTGTCTCTCCCCACATCACCATGCTCGAGACGGAGAAGCCCGAGCGCAGAACGGTCCGCTTCCGCACCATCGGCGACGTCACCTGCACCGGTGCAGTCGAGTCCGGAGCCTCAACCCTCGATGAAGTGATCGCCGAGGTCGCCGCCGCGCGCCAGACCGAGCGAGGCACGCGGGCCGACGACAAGCGTTCCGAGACGGCGATGGAAGATCGCAAGAAGGAGGGTTATTTCTGATGGATCTTCTCCGTTTTGCCACCGCAGGTTCCGTCGATGATGGCAAGTCGACACTCATCGGGCGCCTGCTTTACGACTCGAAGAGCATTTTCGAGGATCAGCTCAGTGCGGTGGAGGAAAGCTCGCGCCGCCGCGGTGATGCGGTGGTCAATCTGGCACTTCTGACGGATGGCCTCCGCGCCGAGCGCGAACAGGGCATCACCATCGACGTGGCCTACCGCTACTTCGCCACGCCCCGCCGCAAATTCATCATTGCCGACACCCCGGGCCACATCCAGTACACGCGCAACATGGTCACGGGGGCTTCCACCGCCGACCTAGCCATCATCCTCATCGACGCGCGCAAAGGTGTCATCGAACAAACCAAACGCCATTCGTTCGTGGCCAACCTTCTCAAAATCCGCCACCTCGCGGTCGCGGTGAACAAGATGGATCTCGTCGACTACGACGAAGCGGTTTTCCACCGCATTGTGCAGGACTTCCACGCGTTTGCATCGCGCCTCGACGACATTGCCGAAATCACCGCCATCCCTCTTTCCGCTCTCAACGGTGACAACGTGGTCGACAAGTCGGACAAAATGCCGTGGTTCAAGGGACCCTCGCTTCTTTACCATTTGGAGACTGTCTACACGGGCGGGACGGAAAACCATGTCGATGCGCGTTTCCCCGTGCAGTGGATCATCCGACCGCAATCCCATGAGTACCACGACTTCCGCGGCTATGCCGGGAGGGTGGCCGGAGGAGTCTTCAAACCGGGCGACGCGGTGTCCGTGATGCCCTCCGGGTTTTCCACCACGGTCGAGAAAATCTACCTGCCCGGCGGCCGGGAAATCGCCGAGGCCTTCGCCCCGCAGTCTGTGGTCATGACGCTCAAGGACGAGATCGACATCTCGCGCGGCGACATGCTGGTCAAGACGAACAACCCGCCGAACAACGGTCAGGACGTCGAGGCCATGCTCTGCTGGTTTTCCCAAAAACCGATGGAAGCGCGCGGCAAGTATCTCCTGCGCCACACGACCAAGGAAACTAAAGCCATCGTGCAGGAGTTGCGTTATCAGGTGGACATCGAGACATTGCACAAAAAGGAGGGTGTGCCCACGCTGGCCATGAATGATATCGGCCGCGTTTCCCTGCGCACCGCGGCGCCGATCTTTCATGACAGTTACCGCCGCAACCGCCTGACCGGATCATTTGTTCTAGTCGACCCCGGTACCCACGAAACTGTGGCGGCCGGGATGATTGTCTGACCGGAGTTCCGCCTGCTGGTCAAGCGCCCCAACGTCCGACCACCATGAGCAACGAAAGCGTGAGCATGGAAAGTGCGGGCAGTGATTTTCTGAAAGGATCCGCGACCTTGAGGTGCATGACGATGGCGCCGGCCATGAGCGCGGCCACAACGGATGCGGCGGGCAGAACGAGGACGGGATAATAGAGCCCGGCAAGCAAGGCGAAGGCCGAGGCCACTTTGAGGAATCCCACGAGGTAGCACGACCAAGCGGGAAGGCCGTAGGCCGCGAATTCCTCCAGCATGCTGGACGCCGAGCCACCGCGGTAGGCGGTGGCCTGGTTGAAGCGCAGCAGCCAGACGTTGAGCAGGCCGCAGCCGACGACGATTTGGCAAATTTGGACGAGGGTTTCCATGAAGAACTGGTGGTTGGACGTGAGCCTACGCACACCCTAGCCTCGGGGTCAGGAGAAATCTGCGTGCCCACCCTTACTGTTTTTCTCGAAGCCATCTCCGTGGCCGCTTTCCTTTTTTACGGGATCGCCTGTTTGCGCTCCCCGAAGCTGGTGGTTGAGTTTGCCCGTTACCAATTGGCGCGGTGGCGCGTGCTGGTCGGTTGGCTGGAGATTGCCGGCGCTTTGGGCCTGGTTGCCGGTCAATGGTTTCCCCTCTTGAAGGTCGCGGCAGCGGCCGGGCTTGTCCTTCTCATGCTCTGCGGTTTGTGGGCGCGCTGGCGGGTGCGCGACCCGTGGTGTGCGATGGCGCCGGCTTTCATCCTCGGCGTGGTCAACTTCTTTATCGTTCTCTCCGCCCTTCATCTTCTGTGAATCCACCACCGGGCAAGCTGCACGACGCGCGCCTCGGGCTGATGCAGTTGGTCGGGCAGTGCTTTTGCATCGGCCCGCTCATCGATATTGCGCTCTTCCTCGGCATTGTGGCCGCCTTGGCCGGCGCGGTCGGGCCGCTGGCCGTCCTGCTCGCCTCTTTGGGCATGATCGCTTTTTCGCTTGTTGTGGCCTTTTACGCGTCGGAGACGGGAGGGGCCGGGGCGATGGGTGATTACATCGCGCGTGCTTGGGGCCGGACCGCCGGCCTTGCCGCCCTCGGGGTTTACGTGATTTCTTTGCTCTTCGCCGGAGCCGCGGGATTCACCATCGTGGTCGGGGATCTCGCCTCGCGTTTTGTGGAGCTTTATTTCGGGGCTGAGTTTCCTTGGTGGGCTGGCGCCCTGTTGGTCTGCGGAGCCGCGTGGTGGTTCAATGTGCGCGGAGCGGCGGCGGCCACCCAAGTCCAGTTGCTCATCGTCGGCGTGTCGGTCATCCCGTTCCTTCTCACCGCCGCCGCGGCGATCATCCATGCCGGCCCGTCCAATACTTGGTCCGTCTTCTCGTGGAGCAATCCACACGCCGGCGATCTTTTCGGCGCCTTGCTTTTTTGCATCCTCCTTTTCGGCGGATTTGAAACGGCAGGATCCCTCGCCGAGGAAACCGGTAATCCGCGCCGCAATATTCCGCGGGCGCTAGTCGGCACCGTGGTGGCCGCCGCCCTGCTTCTGCTGTTCTGCTCCTATGCGGGGACGGTTTATTACGGTCCGGGCCACGTGGCGAAGACTTGGGGTGACGCGGTTGATGGCTTTGCTGTGATGGGCGGAGAGTTGCTCGGGCCGTGGGCGGCGCTTTGGATCCGCGTGGCTGTGCTGGTTGATTTTACCGCGACTTGCATCGGCTTCACTGTGGCGGCTCTGCGCGGCATATATGCCCTGGCTCGCGAGGGCCGGTTGCCGTCGTGGCTGGCCGCGACCAACCGGCGCGGGGCCCCGCATCATGCCGCTGCATTGGTCCTAGTCTGCGCGCTGTCGGTCGTGGCCTGCGGCTTGCTGGTGCCTGCTGCCCAGCGCTTCCAGACCCTTTTTGTGGCCGCCACGGCCCAAGCGCTCTTACTGGTGCTGGTTTATACCGCGCTTGCCTTGGGCGCATTGCGTATCATGTGGCGCAGCGGGCAGAAACAACCTTGGTGGCGATGGGTTGTCTTTCCTCTGGCCACGGTCGTTCCTCTCTTTGCCCTGTACGGAACCTTCGTTCCTTTCCCGGCCCATCCCGAGCGTTTCGGGTTGTACGCGGGACTGGCCGCTTTGTTTGCGGTGGGCGCCTGGGTCTGGAACGTGCGGCCTAGGGTAGAATCGGGGAGTGAAAAACCGGCCGGCTCGGTCTAAGTTGAAGACACTGCATGGCCCGTGCCGATCTTCATCTTCATACCCGATACAGCGCACGGGCCACCGATTGGCTCCTGCGCAAGGTGGATTTCCCGGCCAGTTGCTCCGCCCCCGGGGATCTTTATCGCGTCCTGCGAGCCAAGGGTTTTGATTTCGTCACCTTCACGGATCACGACACGATTGACGGTTGTCTCGAAATCGCGGGGCTGCCGGGGGCTTTCATCAGTGAAGAAATCACCGCAAGTTTTCCCGAGGATGATGTCAAAGTGCACCTCCTTGCCTGGGGTATCACCGAGGCGCAGCACCTTGAGATACAGTCCTTGCGGCGGGATATTTATGCGCTGGCCGGTTGGCTCAAGGCGAAGGACATCGCGCACACTGTGGCGCATCCATTCTGGCCGGTCGACGAGCGACTCACCCTCGATCACTGGCAGCGCCTGATTCTTCTTTTCCGGCATTTTGAAACGGTCAATGGATTGCGCGACCCGTTGCTTGGCCAGGCTGCGGAATTCGCGTTGTCCCGGCTGACCCCTCAGGACACCACGCGGTTTGCGGAGCAGCTCAAACTGGCACCGCTCTGGGAAAATCCGTGGCGTAAGGTTTTCACCGGTGGCTCCGATGACAAAGGGGGAATGTATGAGGGCCGTGCTTGGACCGAGGCGGCGGGTGATTCTCCCGGCGCCTTCCTCGCCGCGGTGCGTGAGGGCCGGTGCTTGCCCGGCGGGCAAGGAGGCGGCCCGCTCGTCATGGCCCACAGTCTTTACAGCGTCATCTTCGATTTCGCCGGGCAGCGTCTCTCGCAGAATGCCCAGAAGCCCGCGGCGGCCCTGCTCGAGAAAATGGCCGGGCGTTTCATGGAAGGCAAAGATCCGACGCGCTTCACCCTCACGGAGAAATTGGGTTTTCTGGCCCAGGGAATTGCTACTGGAAAAATTTGGGAAGTGGCACTTCCGGGCAATGCATCTTTGTGGAAAGAACTGGCCGATGCAGTGGGCAAGCCGGGCATGCGATCGGCCATCGGGAAAGCGACCGAGGGTGTGGCGGCACCGGAAAGGCGCGCTTTTCTCACCGCCAACCTGCTGGTCAACCAGCTCGCCTTCCGTTTTTTTTCCCAGTTCATCGCACAGCTGCAGGCCGGCCGGCTCGTCGAGAGCCTGCAATTTGTCGGCTCGCTCGTGCCCCTCGCCCTCGGTCTTGCCCCGTATTTTTACGCGTTCCGTTCGCCCGGCCGCGGGGAGTTGCGGCCCCTCTGCCAAGGTACCTGCGGGGAGGTCCCCGAGAACCTGCGCAACAACAGGCGCATCTGGTTCACCGACACACTCGAAGACGTGAACGGTGTCTCGACCACCATCCGAAGAATGACCACCGCGGCCCGTGCCGAGGGATTCGACCTGACCGTGGCCACATCGCGCGGCGAGGTGGCCCCGAGCGATATTCCGATCGTGAATTTTCCGCCGGTCGGGGAATTTGAGTTGCCCGAATACGAATTGCAAAAACTCAGCTTTCCGCCCGTGCTGGAAATTGTCGATTACGTGCAGCGTGGGGGGTTCACCGAGGTCATCATCAGTACACCCGGGCCAATCGGGCTTTGCGCGCTGCTCGCGGCAAAAATCCTCGGGCTGAAAACAAGCGGTATTTACCACACGGACTTCCCGCAGTACGTACGTATTCTGACCGATGACTCGTGGCTGGAGACGCTCACTTGGAACTTCATGCAGTGGTTCTACGAGCAAATGGATATCGTTTACGTCAATTCCGGCGATTACCGACTTGCCCTTGAGGCGCGCGGGATCAAGAGAGACAGGATCCATATCCTGCCGCGCGGATTGGACACCGCGCTTTTCGCGCCGTCACGTCGTGACGGAGGTTTTTGGAAGATGCGCGGCCTGCAAGACGGCGAGATCGGCCTGCTCTACGCCGGGCGTGTTTCGAAGGAAAAGAAACTCGATCTTTTTGCCGACGCGGTGCGGAGACTCCGGGCGGACGGAATTCCGGTGCGCGCCCTCGTTGTCGGACACGGCCCGTATTCCGCGGAATTTGAAAAATCCTTTCCCGAAGGAATCTTTACCGGCTACCTCGCGGGTGAGGAGTTGGCGGCCGCTTACGCTTCGGCAGACATCTTTGTCTTTCCCAGTACGACGGACACTTTCGGCAATGTCATCCTCGAAGCACAAGCCTCGGGCTTGCCTTGTGTGGTCTCCGACCAAGGAGGACCGCGCGAGTTGGTGGCCCATGGCGAGGATGGCTTTGTCACTCGCGGCGGTGATCTGGCCGAACTCGGTCAGGCGGTGCGTCAATTGTGTGCCGACGCAAAACTGCGCGGCCAATTCGGCGCGGCGGCTCGGCGTAAGGTGGAAGACCGGAGCTGGCCGAATGCAGCGCGGCGTTTCTGGGAGATCGGCGCTTGAGCGGAAGGCGCCGCCCGTAGCCGGGCCTCTCCGCAAGCCGGGCGTGGTGAGAGTCAACGTGGATCGGTTTCTTCCGACAACAATTGCCGGATCAAGGGCTCGTAGTCCCGCCGGGCGTTGAGCGAGCGGAGGCGTCCTTCTTTATCGAACACGAAGACGGTGGGCAGTGCGTTGATGCCGAGCCGGCGGGCGAGGGGGTCATCCCAACCGGATCCGCTGTACGCCGTCGGCCAGGAAGACAACCCGAGGGCTGCCAGTGTCTTGGTGCAATTCGCCTCCTTGGTGTCCAAGCTTACGGTGGCCACGCTAAGCACTCCTTGCGGCAGGCTGCGGGCAAATTTGGCAAACTCCGCGAGCCAGGCCACGGACGGCGGCGACCATCCGGCCCAAAAAACCAAGGCCACCACGCGTCCCCTCTGCACGGTAAGCGAAAATTCGCTCCCCTGCACCGTGGAGAATGACACGTCCGTTTCCTTCCCGAGCAGATCCACGCGTTTCAAGTCGTCCTTGATTCTCTGGCGTGTGCCTTCGTCGCGGGCCAATTGTGCCGCCTGATCCAAGACCTTGCGCTTGCGCGCCGGTTGGGCGTCGAGCAGGGTGGCGGCCTCGGCAAGCAAGCGTGCCGCGCGGCGGTCATCGGGGAAGTTTCCCGCGAAATTCTGCGCCGATTCGAGGATGGTGTTGCGCGCCATGGCGGTTTCGCCCGGGCGTGCCGAGGCGGCGATATTCACCGTTTGCATCGTAATGGTAATGCGCTGAAATGCGGCATCCGCCCGGTAGCGCAAAGGAGCCGACTTCGATCGTTCCAGGGCGGCCAAGCGTTGGAGGGATTTTTCAATACGTTTGCGGTCGGAAAGTGATGCGCCGAGCGTCGAAACGACCGAGGTGTATTCGAGTTCGGCCTCGAAACGGCGCGGATCGTCGGGAAACTGCTGCAGAAAAGCGGCAAGCGCTTTTTCCTGGGCGGCGAGGTGCGACCGCGCGGCTTGCACGATTTTTTCCGGCGACTCGGCATCAGGCTGGCCCGGGCCTTGCCGCAGTTTCGTTATGGTCGCCCATGCGGCGTCCCCTTCCGGGGCCGCTTGAAGGGTGGCGGGGAAGAGCAAAACCAGCAGGAGGAGAGTTTTCATGGTGTCTCGGGGTCGGGGAGGTTGAGGTTGACGATGAGAGGGC
>CAMBSX010000095.1 GCA_945870655.1 Chthoniobacter flavus
GATGCTCTGGTTGCTACCGATTCGGGTGCGATTCAGCATTTCGCCCGGACTTTCCGGACGATTTTGCCTGAAGCGGCCAACGCGGTTCCTATGCCCGTGGTGCTTTCGACGGCGCAGCGTCCAGGATCGGGTCTGGTGGATGTGGATTACCGGGTGGACGACGCCGACAACGCGGCGGTCACCACAGCGGCGGTGGCTTTCCGGAACGGAGGAGCGTCGCTTGGTGACGTCATTCCGATCCGCACGTTCGCCGAGGGCACTGAGACAAATTTGGGAGCCGGAATGGCGACCGGTCGCAACCATCGCTTCACTTGGGATGCACGTGCCGATTTGGCAGGCGACTTCGAGCAGGTTCGGGTCGAAGTTTTGGTTAGAGACGGGCGAGATCTCTTCAATGTCGACTTTATTCAGATTCCCGAAGGTTCAGGCCAGCCTTCACTGAAAATATCGAAAACCCCACTCAAAGACTCGGACTTTTTCTCGGCGATGTTGTGGCTGATTGCGAGCGGAGATCCTGAAATTTCCTTCGCCGATGGAAAGGTGACGAGGGTGAGCGATGGTTCTGATCTAGGTCTCAGCTCCAAGTGGTGGGCCTTCAAGATTAACAAAATCCGCGGCAATAGATGGGGCGGCAATGATGCCGTGCAGCTTTCGGAGTTTTCTTTCTTCCAAGGTGCTTCGATCGTTCCGATGGCTGGGGTTCAGGTCACAAATCCCGGCTTCAACAATGGTAACCCAAGCGAAGAACCATCTAGCGCCGCGGACTCAAACGACGATACCAAGTGGTTGGACTACAGCTTTGTTCCGGGGGAGCGCTTGATTTTCGAGTTCCCCTCGCCTGTCTCGTTCGACAGCTATCGTTTTATAACTGGAGGCGATGCGGAGGAACGGGATCCGGTATCTTGGGAACTCCAGGTCAGCAGCGATGGCCAAAATTGGTCAACAATCGACACGAAGGTCGACGCATCGGTGCCGTTTGAACGACGGGCCCTGACGGAAAGTTACCTCATTGACGGCGCCAATAGTGCAGGCGTTGATTTTCTTTTAGCTCGAATGGGCCTGCGCGCGGCGACGCCAGCTGAGATCCTACGGGCAAAGGAAGCTGGCACGCCAGGGGTGATCAACCAGTGGGACCCGCCACTTCAGGTCGGACCTGGAGAACGACCGGTCAAGGTCAACGCTTATGGTTTTGAGACTGCGGACACCGGAGTCTGGGTGGTGCCAACGACACCGTAACTAAAGTGCTCAAGGAGTCACAAAGACACCTTCACCTGCGGCGCTCACGAGACCGTCCGGTGAAAAGAGTCCCCGCGCGGTGGGGGCTGTTTTCCCGCCTGACTCTTGGGGCGATCTTCCTCCTTGGACTAGTCACAAGCCAGGCGGTGGCCCAACAGGCCAAGTTGACGCAGTCCTCGATACCGAGCGGAATTATTTCCGCAGAAGTGTCATGGCATGAGGCGGGAGAGAGCCTTGTTGTTGAGTCTCCGCCGGACCTATCGGCGAATTACAAGTTCGCTTATTGGACTTTGAACGGCGTTCGGCAGACCGACGAGGCGGGAAACTCTTCGGGCACTTTTACTTTTCGTATCCTCGAGAACTCCGCAGCAGTAGCCCGATATATACCCGTGGCGCAGGACGAGGACAGCGATGGTGTTCCCGATTGGTATGAACTGCGGATTTTCGGCACGGTCGACAATTCATCCGATCATGATCCAGATGGAGATGGAAGAGGTATGCTTGAGGAATACGTGGACGGAACCAATCAGCGGGTTGCTGAATTTGTCTATTCCGAAAGATCGGATCCTGCCGGATTGGTCGTGGAACGGAGAGAATATTATACCTCGACAACAACCATCAACTCAACAGCGGTCCCGATCGAATCCAACGGCCGAAGATTTGTCCAATGGACTATCAATGGAGTGCGGCAGGAAACACCCGTGGGTGTGGCGGCCAGCCAATTCACGCTGGTAATAGACCAGGATTATTCGGCGGTCGCGGTCTATGTGTCGGTTGCGGACGACCTCGATGGGGACGGTGTGCCCGACTGGTATGAGATGTTCCACTACGGAACAATTTCGTTCGGGCCCGAGAGCGATTCCGATGAAGACGGAGTCACTTTGATTGACGAATACGTGAAGGGCTCGCAGCCACGCATCGCGGACAGCGCGGCGGATGGCGGGATGGTCGAGGGCGGGGTCGCCCGGGCCCGCAGCAGTCTCACCGCGCTGGAATTCGGAGAATCCCGCCACCGCTACCTGGAGCGATCCACTCCCGGCGGTATTGTTGGTCGTTTGGAATATCTGGCAGATGCGACCCCGGTGACCACATCCATCGCTCCTGCCGAGGTAGGAGGATACCGTTTCGTCCACTGGACAGTGAATGGTGTGCGGCAGGTGGGCCCGCAAGGAGTTTCGCCTGCGCAAATCACGTTTGCGCTGGCCGCCGACACCGTGGCCGAAGCTTTTTACGTGCCGGCCGTTCGCGATGCGGACAACGACGGAGTCCTCGACTGGTTCGAGTTGTACTATTTCGGAGGAACAGCGACGCAACCGGGCGACGATAGCGACGGAGACGGCCGGAGCCTCGCTGAAGAATACGTGCTTGGTTTGAGCCCGATCAGAAAAGAGTGGCGGCTCCAGCAGGTTTCACAGCCAAGCGGGATTGTGGCTGCTCGCGACGAGTACCTTGCGGACGGTAGCCCTGTGTTGACGGATAATATAACTGAACCACCGCTCGGCATGGAGTTTGGACAGTGGAAAATTAATGGGGTGCGCCAAGAAACAGAAAATGGCGTTGCCGTGCGTTCGATTCAATTCAACATTTCTGCAGATACTGTGGCCATGGCAGAGTTTGTTCTGCGTGAGCAGGACGAAGATGATGACGGAGTTCCTGATTGGTATGAAATCCGCAACTACGGTGATCTAGAGCAGTCTGCTGTCAGTGATTCGGATGGCGACGGCCGGTCGTTGTTGGACGAGTATTTGACGGGTACGCAGCCGCGGATTCCCGACTCGGCCAACGATGGTCTGATTGTCGAAGGAGGTATCGGCAGGGGTCGGGGAGCTTCAACCGCACTAATTTTCAGCGAGGCATATCTGCGGTACACCGAGAGCTCTTTGCCGCGCGGCATCTTTGACCGCGATGCAGTCCTCTTGCAGGGATCGAGCATTTCGACGCCAGAGGCTCTGTCCAATCTGGGTTCGTATCGTTTTGTCCACTGGCTCCTCAACGGCGTCCGCCAAGAGGGGGCGGATGGGCTGCCTTTTATCCAATTGACCTTCCTGTTGTCTGAAGATGCTGTGGCTCAGGCTATTTATGTAGAGTCCAGCCAAGATCAAGACATCGACGAGGTGCCGGATTGGTTTGAGATCTATTATTATGGAAATTCCGGGCAAGCCGGAGCCAGCGATAGCGACGGCGACGGGCGCCCGCTGTTGGAGGAGTATCGTGACGAAACTTCTCCCGTGGTCCCCGAGTGGCGCTACATCGAACGCCATCTGGCCAGCGGCGAGGACACCCGCAACTTGCTCCTCCCACAGGGAACTGAGCTGACAACACCCTTCGCTGCCCCGGAGGAGTCCGGTCAACGCTTTGTGCATTGGCTCTTGAACGGTGAGCGGCAGGTCGCGCCTTCAGGCATTCCCAAGATGCAACTCCAGATCTTGCTTGATCGCAACGTGACGGCCGAAGCGGTTTACCTCGATGCGGCGACCGATGCCGATGGCGACGGCTTGCCCGACTGGTTTGAGAGTTTCCATTTCGGCGACATTTCCCAGGGGCCGACCAGCGACACCGATGGGGATGGGCGTACTTTGCTCGAAGAGTATTTGCTTGGCGGAAACCCACTCGTCCATGATGCGGCCTCTGGGGGCGCACTAACTGAAGGTGGAATTGCCAGAGCGAGGGGAGCAGCCGTTGCCCTTAGTTTTCAGTTCTTCCCCGCCGGGCAAGTCCTGACGGGTGCTGGGCAGGGGATCTTCTCCGATCCCTACACGGGCAACGCGGGCGGATTTGTCATGTCCGGGGGATCGAGTGCCCCGGCTTTGGGTGATTGGGACGGCGACGGCGATCTTGACCTGATTGTTGGTGGTGCAGGCGGCGCGGTGCGCATGCTGCTCAACCGCGGGTCGTCCTTTGCTCCGCTTTATGAAGAGGTGAGTTGGACGGCCTTGACCGATTGGCCGGCGGGCGCGGTCTATCCGGCCTTTGGTGATTGGGACAACGATGGTCGCGCGGATTTGGCGGTGGGTTCCGACGACGGGGTGGTGCGCTTTTACCGATCGACGACGGAGGGCTTCCAGCCCGTCGGTTCCTTGCCCGTAGGAAGCGGGTCGGTTTATCCCGCGTTTTTGCCCACGCCGGGCGGACCCGATCTGCTTGTGCTCCACGGAGCCAGCGGATTGGTTGAGCGTTTCACCCGCGGCAGCGGTGCGCTGCCTTACGGCAGTGCGACGGTGGCCAACTTCTTGGGCGAACCGGTAGTGGCCGGTCGGTCCCTGTCGGTTTGGGACACCGACGGCGATGGTCACCTTGACGTGGTGGCCTCCGATGCGGACGGGCGCATGTGGTTGTTCTTGGGTCGGGCCGATGGGAGCTTTTTCTTAAAGAGCAAGGTTTACGCGGGAGCCTTCAACGGGTTCCGGCCGGGGTTGTCCTCCGCGGTGGCGGATTTTGATGGCGACGGCGACGAGGACGTGATCGGCGGGGGCAGTGATGGGGGGTTGGTCTATTTGCGTAATCCGGCGCGGCATTTGCGGATCACGCCGGCCATTGCCACGGTAGGGGTGGGCGAGAGCATTGCCTTCTCCAGCATCGACGACGACGGGGCCTTGTCCTGGTCGCTGGGCGTGGCGCGCAGCGGCGGCACGGTGGTCGCGGCGACCGGAGCTTACACCGCGGGTTCGTCACCGGGCATTGACCAGGTGATGGTGCGCAATGCGGCCGGCCGCAACGGGGTGGCGTGGATCAACGTGATCGAGCGCGGCGGGGGCGAGGGCAAGAAGTGGCAGGCCTTGTTGGTCGACGGCCGCCGCGGCCCCAACGATCCGGTGTGGCCGGCGGCCAACGCCTTGAGTCTGCGGGCCAAGGAAGTGCTCAAGTATCGTGGGTTGGCCGAGGCCGACATCCGGTGGCTGGGCCACGGATCCGATGCGGACGAGAAGCCGACGCGGGCCGCGCTGCAAGCGGCCCTGGCCGAAGGAGCCTGGATGGGAGCGCAGACCGATGCTCTGCTCATTTACATGGTCGACCACGGCCGGGTGTCGGGTGGCGACGGGCTCTTCCTGCTCTCGGAAAGCGAGTCGGTGCGCGGCACGGAGTTGGATGCCTGGCTTGATGCCCTGCAGACGGCGCGGCCGGGGTTGTCGGTCGTCGTGGTGGTGGAGAGCTGTTTTGGCGGACGGGTGGCCGGTCCGCTGGGGCAGGCTGACGGGTTTAGCAACCGGCGTTTGGTCTTCTCCTCGAGCGGAGCGGACGAGCTGGCGCATTTGGCGGCCAACGGATTGGTCAGTTATTCCTCGATGTGGTGGAGCGCGGTGGCCGCGGGCAAGAGCTTGCAAGTGGCCCACCAAGAGGCGGTGGCCGCGATGGCCGGGCTGCAAACACCCGGCACCGGCGCGGATGGAGCAGGCTTGGCCGCAGGCCAGGTCGGTTCCGACCAGGTGAGCGGATCGGGCCGTCCGGTGGTGGCCGCGGTGGGCGGGGATATTGCTCTCCAAGGCACGCAGGAGGCGACCTTGGCGGTCAACGTCGAGTCGAGTTTCGGGATCGAGCGGGTGTGGGGCGTGATCGTTCCGCCCAACTACAGTCCGAGCGGCGAGGACCCGGTAGTGGACTTGCCGGAGGTGGTGCTCAACAAAGACCAGGCGACCGGATCCTGGACGGCGACGGTCGGCGGGTTCAGCGAAGGCGGGGCACCTTACACCGTGCTCCTGCAGGCGCGCGATGTTTGGGGCCAAGTCAGTGCCCCGGCGCTGCTGCGCGTCGAACAGGCCGGCGTGCGCAACCGGGTGATTGTCTTCGCCCCGGGCGAGGAGTCGTGGCTCGGGGCACCGGTGGCCGGGAGCCTGGCCGAGTATGCCCGGGAGGCTTCCCTCCTGCGCCGGGTGCGCCCCGGGGAAATCCGTGTTTACGCCGACGCGGCCCTGGGCGTGGAGTCGGCCCTGCCGGCCACGGCCGAAGAGCTGCAGCAAGCCATCGAGACCTGGGCCAATGCGGACGACAAGCTCGGAGCCTTGACCCTTTACCTCGTGGGCCAAGGGGCGCAGGACGGACTGGTCTGCGCCAACGGCGACACGGTGACTCCGCAGGATTTGCAGCAGTGGCTCGACGCCCTGCAGGACGCCAGCGGGGCCACGGTGCAGGTCATTGCCGACGCCGATTACTCCGGAAGCTTTGTCACCGGATCCGGCAGCGCGACACACCGCCGTATCGTGGTTTCCAGCAGTGGGGCCACCCAGCGCAACACCTTTGCCAGCGGCCAGTGGAGCAATGTTACCCGCTGGATCTGGAACGCGATCGCCCGCGGCCGCGACCTGCGCGAGAGCTTCGGCGAGGCGCTCGATTTGGCCAAGCTGCTCGGGCTGACCGTACCGGCGCTCTTCGACGACAACGGCGACGGGATGTTCAACAAGCTCTCCGACGGACTCAAAGCGATCAACGCCTTTGTCGGCTCGGCCTATGTCACCGCCGATGACCCACCCTTCATCGGCCGAGCCAGTGCCGCCATGGAAGTCGGCCGCGGCCAAGCGGCCCGCTTCTGGGTGGCCGATGTGGTCATGCCCGATGGCGGGGCCCCGCAAAGCGTCTGGGCCGAGGTGCTCGGCCCCGACGGCACCGGCCGCGGATCCCTGCAACTCTGGCCCAATGAAGGCAAAGAGCGCTACGAAGGAAGCTTCGCCACCTTCAGCGAGGCCGGGCGCTATGTCATCTTCGTCCAAGCCGGCGAACCGGGTAACCCGGCCAAGACCACCCCGCCCGCCGCAGTGCAAGTCTACTACGACACAGCCGCCCCCGGCGCGGTGGCCGCCACCGGTTCGCTGCCGGTCCAGACCCTTCCTGCCGACGGCCAAGCCATGCCGGTGGAAAGCGAGTCCGGAGCAGAGTGGAAGATCGACCTGCAACGCGGCCAGCGCATGGTCTTCGAAGCCAACGCAGTCTCCGCGCAACGCAACGTCGCCTTGGAACTCATCGGCGCCGGCGGCCAAGTCCTGGCCCAGACCGACGACTGGGGCAACGGGTTCGGGGAGAAGATTTCCGGGTGGGAAGTCCCCCAAGACGGCACCTACGTGGTCAAAGCCAGCTTCACCGCCGGAGGCCGCGGAGTGGCCGAGTCCAGCGTGCGGGCCTTCGTCCGCTACGAAGAAGGCGCCGCCGACCCGGTCAACCTGCAAAGCCAGTCGATCAACTTCACCCTGCCCGCCTCACGCTCGCTGGCCGACGGTGCTCTGGCCCTGCAGGCCACGGCCACCTCGTCCCTGCCGGTCCGCTTCGAAGTGATCAGCGGCCCGGCCACCATCAACAACAACTCGCTCGTGGCCACCACAGCCGGAACCGTGGTGGTCCGCGCCCTGCAAGACGGCGACGCCACCTACCAGTCCGCCCTGCCCGTCGAACACTCCATCACCATCACCGAGGAACAGTCACCCTACGAAGTCTGGGCCCGGTCGGTCTTCGGCCC
>CAMBSX010000096.1 GCA_945870655.1 Chthoniobacter flavus
CATCGCGCAGGACCGGTTCGAGCAGTCGCGGATAATCCCCGGGGTCGTATTCCAAGTCGGCATCCTGGACGAGGACGATATCTCCGGTGGCTGCAGCAAAACCTGTTTTCAGCGCGGCCCCCTTTCCCCTATTGCGCTCATGACGCAGAGCCCTCACCCGTTCCGGGTTCGCCGCGGCCAGCCTTTGCAACTCCTCCCAGGTGCCATCGGACGACGCATCGTCGACCACGACCAATTCGCCCACTTCGGGGCGGGCGAGAACAGCCTCCGCCACACGCGCCAGAGTCCCTGCCTCGTTGAAAACAGGCATGATGACGGACAACCGGGCCGTGGCTGGCAAAGGCATGCTCAAGAAAACCCCAAATTTACCAAAACCGTCAGTGCCCGACCATACCGGACACAGAACGGTCAGCTTTTATCCCGGCGGGCGTCAGTTGTCCTGCGGCAGGGTCGCGTTGATGCGGTAAAAGACTTTGCTACCGGACACCGGTTGGGTGAAGGATGCCGCCTGATATCCGGGCGGTGCGAAGTTAGTTAGGATCGAGATGCTCGCGCCATTGTTGGTGAACGCATTGCCCAAGTCCGTGCTGGAAAACACGGAGTAGGCCGGCGCCTGGTCGTTGGCCGTGCTGCGGCGGAAAAAACCAACGGTCAGATTGTTCGACACCGCCGTGGCAGAAGAGAGCGCCGTATTCCCCAACGTCGGGTTGGTCCCAAATGCATATTCAACGACATTTTTGAAGCCATCTCGGTCGTAGTCTCCCTCCTTGTCGGTCAGGTCGGCTCCCGGATACCCCTCCGCCCACGCGGTGTAATCGTCGGTCACAGGTGCTTCGTCGCTCCGCACGACGAAGTTGACCTCTCCATCAGGGCTGATTGTGATGGTGCCCAAGTAGTAACCCTGGCCGGCGGAGACGCCCTGAATGTTATTGACGTTTTGCCATGCTGTGGGGCCACTCGTGCTTGGCGTTATGCGGTAGAGATCGAGACCAAGAGCCACGTTACCGACCGAACCATAGGTATAGGTGACAGAACTAACCGGTCCGGTAAGCCCACCTTGGATTGCGCCGTAAGCGGTCGCAGGCGCGCCGGTCGGACCGAATGGATTTTGCTCTTTGAGGGATTGGAGACCCTCGTTGCCGCTGTCAGGCAGCGCGAAAGGGTTGGCTGAGACCAAGGTGGGATTGCCTGCGGGTGAGTTGGCGCCAGAAATTGCGGAGGAAGTGCCGGCCGAGTTGCCGGTGTTAAGATTAGCCGTCGAGGAGTTGGGCTGGCCGAGGGTGCCGGCACCGAGACGTGGCTTGGTGACGTAAACAGTTCGGGCAAAATCCCCGTTGGCAACCGCAGACGAGAGGCCAGAAGCCGACCCGTTGTTGCCGGCAGCACCCATGAAGAGTGAGGAAGACAGAGTTGCCCAGTCATCACCGTAAGTAGCCGTCATGACTTCATTCATGTTCCCGAGATTGATCACCGTGCCGTAATTGGGGTCCGTTGGGGTTGCCGCGTTACGGAAAACCGACCAAGTGCTGCCGAGACTGAAGAAAGCGATTTGATCCGTGCCAGTGGTGCCGTTAGGGTTGAGAAAATAGAGCAATAAGTCGTTCTGCTGGTAGCCGGAATCGGGAGCAGACCTAGCTTTGTCGACCGCAAGAACTAATATCGAGGCGGCAACTAAGGCTAAGGGCGTCAGTGATTTCATGGCGTTCATAATTAGCTTTAGATTAGCGGTGCGTCTGGGCGAAGCCAGCGGCCAATCGTGAACTTTTTGTCACAATCGGCGGCAGGTCGGGTCATGCCGTCAGGGCACCCCCCGCGCACGGATTGGTGACAGAATCGTCACAGCACATGTTCGAGGAATTTGCTAGTATGTCCCCACTCATGACCCACTGCAAACTGGTCCTCATCATAGCCGGCCTGTCGCTGCTTGGTCCCTGGCAAGGCCAAGCCGGAGAAGCTGAACAGATAGCAACACTGTCGGCCCGTGCCGCGCAGGGCGACGCGACCGCCCAGTTTGAACTCGGCCGCGATTATTACCGAGGAGCAGGGCGACCAAAGGACGAAAAAGCAGCTTTCTCTTGGATCGAAAAATCCGCCGCCCAAGGGAACATAGACGCCATCACTAGTATGGGCTTTTTCCATGCCAAGGGAATTGGCGTGGCAAAAAACGAAACCGCTGCAATTGAATGGTTCCGTAAAGGATCAGAAAAAGGGTCCGCCACCTGCAAACTCAACCTCGGACTCCTGCTGCGGCAGGGCAAGACGATCCAGCCTTCAAGTGACGAGAGTCTGCGCTTGATGCACGAGGCAGCGGAGGCAGATTCGGTCGAGGCGCAGTCTTATCTTGGCCAACTTTATTTCATGGGGGATCGCCACCTCAGGCCCGACTACCTCAAGGCCAAGCCCTTTCTGCTCAAGGCCGCGGAGGCTGGCGACCCGGCCGCGCAAAACATCATGGGCATTCTCACCAGGGACGGCATCGGACCCTCGGCGGAGGGTCAAGACCAGGCTCAAGCCGAGGCCTGGTTCCGCCAAGCCGCCGAGCAAAATGAAGTCAAAGCCCAGGCCAACTTGGCTCACTTCATGGGCGTGGCCTCGCCAGGCAGTACAAACCGCGTGGAGGCGCTCAAGTGGCTCCTGCTGGCCAAAGATCGCGAGGAACCGACGGCAGAGAAGACCTACGATGAAATCTCGCCGACCTTGCCGCCGGACATGGAGAGAGAAGCACGGGCCTTGGTGGGCCGGTTCCATCTCAAGCAGGCCGCGCAAAGAAAGGCCAAGCGGGTGGAGACAGTCGCCCCATAACGGTGGCGGAAAGCGGGCGGGCGCATGCTCGCGGTACCGCACGCGGTGTCACGCGGAGGCGCACCCCGGCGGACAGAAAGCTTAAACGGTCCCGAAGATTTTCCCTCCTGGGCTGCCCTGCCTGGGCAGGGCAGCCCCTGGACCAAAGCAGCCACTCACTCGGATGAGCAAGAGGAGTGATGGGCCCATTATTAAGTGGGCGAACTGATTTCTCGTGCCTAGTTTTGGCGGCGCCGGTCAGGGTGCCGTTGTTGCGGCGGTAGAACGTTGCTCACGAACGGCCTCTCGCGCCGCCCGCAAATGCAGGGCGTTGTAGGCAGCGTGCCCGTAGAGTTTGATATATTGCTGGTCGGCCGTCTCGCGAGCCGTTTCCCAAAGAACCCGATTTTGGCCCGCAGGGTCGACGGACACAGCATCCATAAAATCGTTGGCGATGCGGTCCAAAATTCGCCTTTGAGGTGGCGGCAAGGGCCTTTCATCAAGAAACAAAGCAGGCAGTCTTGCCCCGGCGGGAACAGCCTGAGGCGGACTGGCGGATAATACTTCGGCCGACGTGAGTGGGGGTGGTGACGGGGACAGGGAGTCGTCGGGAACGGGCGTGGCTGCCATCCCACGGCCCTGACTCGGCCGTTCCATATCACGATTTGCGGCGCTAGCAGGCTGCCCGACGGGTCGTCCGATCCGTGACAAGTCGTTGCCGGAAAGCGGGCTTTCTTCCACTGGAAGAGCCGCGCCGCTCTGCTCGGCCGCTGCTCGTGTTGGTGATGGGAACCCTTTAGCGGTGGGTGGGACGCTGGGGCTGCCATAGTCGCCGTGCTGAGTGGTGGCATGGTGGGCGCTGCGAGTAATACCTTGGGCAATGGAGCCCGGGTCAACGCGGACTGAGCCAGCGCCATCTCGACTCAATAGCCATACAGCAGCGGCCAAGGCCAAACTGACCAAGACAAAGGCACTTGCTAACTTCATGCAGATTTCCCGCTAATTCGGTCCAAGCAAAATTGCCGGCGCCTTGCGGCGCCGGCAATGTGAGCGAGTCAAGCTGAGTTGCTTTGATTACAGCGCACCAGGCACGATGGGGAAGCCATCATCCGGACGCGACACTTGCATGTCACCCAAACGCAGGCCGTTCGCGGTGACTTGGAGGCCCTGAGGAATCCAGGTGGTCTTCATCGCGTTGTACCAGAGGCCTTCGTTCGCGCTGAGCGAACCATGGTAGTAAAGATGCTGGTAGCTCCACGGGGAGTAGGCACCTTGGGCGATCTTGTTGAAGTCCGCTTCGCTGAAGCCGGAGTTGTTGTAGTTGTTCGTGTCGCTCGTGGACAGCGGGGTGACCATTACGCCGTTGAAAGCGATGATACGGCCGCCAGCGGAAGCAGCGTTAGCGCTGTCCGAGGTGGAAAGCCAAGTCATGAGAGTGACAGGCTCGTTTGAAAGCACCGGCGTGTTGTTCTCTCCGTCATAGACCGTCACGCTGGTGGAAGCCAAGCCCATCAGCGAGCGCAAAGCGGAGCTACTGCTGTAGCCGCCGTTGCCGACGTTGTTGTTGCCCCAAAGCGTGGAGGCGTCGCTGCTGCGGCCGGTGTTGAAGGGAACTGCGGGATTGGTGAGATTGCTACCAATCGGAACCAAAGTGAGGCCGAGGATATTGTTACCGCTGGTGCCCCCGTTGATGGCAACGTATTGGTTCACCGTGTTGGCCACACCATAGGTCCACTCGGTCAAATAGGCCGAACGGGTACCGGAACCGTCGTTGCGTCCGGTGGCGAGGACAATTGTGGTATCGTTAGGATCACCCGTGATCAGCGAGGCCGGGAGATTGCCTTGGGCCCAGAGGGCGCGGGTCTGTTGGATGGTCGCATTCGTCAGATTAGCTGGGGCGCCTTCGTTGACGATCATGGCAAAGGTGACAACACCGACAGCCGAGGTGCCGACCGGATTCAGCACTTCATTGTCGACCGGCGAGGTGCTTTGGTAGACGTCGGAAAAGCTGAACTTGGGACGCAGGGCTTGGGTGGGTGATGTCGTGCTGCCTTGGATGCTACCCGTGTTGAGCAGCGCCGCGGTTTGCAGGAACGTCGGATTGTTGTTACCCGCGATGGCATTCAAGCCCTCGGTGGATCCGTTGAACGAAGTGCGGATAACCGTGGTGCCGGTGATGCCGGGGAAGGTGCCCGAGAAGACCGCTTTGTTTGAGGCGATCAGCTGCGAGAGGTTGTTACCGTTGAAGTCGTGACACACGTTGAAGGCCGTGCCGAGGGCGCCAACGGAGGCGTAGGCGTTGTAGATGGCTTGCATGGTAGCCTGGCGGAAAGCCGTGGCTCCGGTGATCGTGATTTCTGTCGTCTGCGCCATGGCCGACGAGGTGATGCCGAGCGCCATAGCGCCGGCAAGGATGGTTTTCAGTTTCATGGTTTTAGGATTAGGTGTTTGTGGGTGTTGGGTTTGGTGATGGAATTAAGCGTTGAATTGACGGCGACGGCGGCGAACAACGTGCGCGCCGAGACCGGCAGCAGCCAAGGCAAGCAAGGCGTAGGTGGACGGCTCAGGAACCGCGGAGAAATTGACGTCGCCATTGTCGCTCAGCGTAATCGCGCCGAGGAAATAACCTGCGCCGGCAGTAACGCCATCGATATTGTTGATATTCTGCCATGCCGAGCCACCGCTGGTGCTGGGTGTGATCCGGTAGAGATCAAGACCCAAGACCACGTCGCTGACCGAACCGTAGGTGTAGGTACTGGAACTGATAGCGCCGACAACACCACCTTGGATCGCGCCATAGGCAGTCGCCGGCGATCCGGTGGGTCCGAAGGGGTTCTGGTCATCAAGCGTCGTGTCCGAGTCCGGGAGTACCGCTGGGTTGGTCGTAACGAAGCTTGGGTTGCCAGCGATAGAATTTGCCCCAGAAATCGCCGAAGCCGTACCGGCCGAATTGCCAATATTCAAAGACGCGGCGGACGAGTTGGCCTGGCCAACCGTGCCTGCGCCGTTGCGCGGCTTGGTCACGTACACCGTGCGGGCATAATCCCCGTTGGAGACCGCCGAGGAGAGGCCGGAGGTGGACCCGTTGTTGCCGGCCGCGCCGAAATACAGGGACGAAGACAGGCTCGTCCAGTTGGATCCGTAGGTGGACGTCAAAAGGGTGTTGATGTTGCCCAAGCTGAAGGTGCTCTGGAATGACGGATCGCCCGGCGTGGCCGCAGCACGGAAGACATTGTAAGTACTGCCGAGACTAAAGAGAAAGACTTGGTCGTTGCCGGTAGTTCCAGTCGGGTTGAGGCCGAACAACATGAGGTCGTTCTGCTGGTAGGTGTCGTCAGTCGCGGCAGAGGCTCCTGTCGCCGTGACCGCGAGGGTTCCGGCGGCCAAGGCGAGGGCGCGCAATTTGCGAGGTAGGGTTTTCATGGATTTTTTTTGGGTTGGTTGTTTGAGAAAAGAATGAAGGAATTCGCTTGGTTTTCGGTGGATTGTGAAAGTTTCTTGCCTGGAACGGCAGCAATATGCGCGGCCGGACGGGGCGGCGGTAGCAAAAGATTGTGAATTTTTTGTCACTTTTCCGCGGGTGCTTTAGGGCCCGTCAAAATGCCTGCGCATCCTTTATTCATGCGGCTTGGCAGGCTTTTTGACCGAACCCGACCACACCCCGGCCATAGCCAATCCGGCGCATCAGTTGCGCGGCGACCCCTCTCGCGGACTCGGCTGTGGACTGTCATTCCTCGTCTTCAATTCTGACCTCTTCCTGCTCCATGAGTTCGCCTCTTGCTGGGGTGGGGCTGACTTCATCGACACCAAGCCGGTGATAAAGCGACCAATGAGCGCCCGACACCGGGGCGGATCTATGGATGCTGACAAAGCGATAACTTGACCCGTGCAGGAAGATTAATGGTTGGGGAGATGCTGGGGGATCATCCTGAGTGAGATAAACAATCCATTCCGCGGGCTGGTCTGCGGCTTGACGTTGCGGCACGAGGACCAAGGGACCCAGCTCGGGATGGGACTTTTTGCTGTGGGCAAGGACAAAGCCAACCTGCATTTCATTGTTGGCCACCATGGTTTTGACCGGCGAGGAACTTTCGGCCACGACGCGCAGCGCGGTGACATAATCGCCCCGCCCCAAAGCGATCAATTGCGCCAAGCGGGGAGCTTGACCAAGAACCACGGTGGTAAGGGCCACTGCGCCCAGGACCCGCCAGCCGCGGGCCAGACCGGCAATCTGTGCCGCGAGGGGTGCACCAAGGAGATAAAAAAAAGGCAGGCTGACCAGAAAATAGCGGAAGTAAAGATAGGTCGTGTCGGTCGCCGCCAAGGACAGCGCGGGAAAAACCAAAACGGCCCCCACGAAAAACACGCGGGTCGCCAGGTCGGGAAAGCGCCCGAAAACCAGAGCAGCCGCGGTCAACAACAGGCCCCCCAAGGCAAGGACCAAGTGCCCCCCTCCCGCCCCGGGAAGACCGAGGGCGTATCCGAAGAAGTGGGCCAGGACCACCAACAGCGTGTATTCCGGCCCCCCGGCAATGATCATGGGCCGCAGATAAAAAAACCAGAAAGCCGCGGCGACAACCAGAGGCAACCCGAACCAGAGCGCGACGCCTCCGGTCAGCCGGGCCCAGTTCGCCCCTTGAGCCCGACGATCGACTAAGAAATAAAGGCCAAGGGAGGCCAGAATCACGAGGGACGTTCCGTGGGAAAAAATAGCGCCTATACAGAGCAGCCAGAAGCCGGGGACTCGCCAAACAAGCCCGCTTTCCCCTCGAGTGGACACCACTAACCAAGCGCCGAGTAAGCAGGCAATGGCTGGCGCATAACCGCGCGCCTCGCTGGCGTAGAGCACCAGCGGGAATGAGGTGGCCGCGAGCAGCAGAGGGAC
>CAMBSX010000097.1 GCA_945870655.1 Chthoniobacter flavus
GAATTCGTGGACATCTACCCCACACTGGCCGACCTTGCCGGCTTGCCGCTTCCGGCTCATCTCGAAGGCACCAGCTTCAAGCCGTTGCTGGACGATCCGAATCGCGCGTGGAAGTCCGCCGCGTTCAGCCAGTATCCGCGCACCCAAAATGACGGGTTGATGGGCTACTCCATGCGCACCGACCGGTATCGTTTCACCGTGTGGGTGGACCGCAAAGACCACACCAAGGTGGATGCGATCGAGCTTTACGACCACCAGACCGATCCGCAGGAGAACACCAATGTGGCCAAGGCCCCGGCCAACGCGGAACTCGTGGCCAAGCTGATGGCCCAGTGGAAATTGGGCTGGCCGGGCGCTAAGCCGCCGGGCGCCAGTGGATCGGAAGCCAACCTTTGAAAACCTCCAACGTCACACAATGAAACCTGAAAAAATTCTCATCACCTGGTTCACCGCCGTCCTGCCCGTATTTGGCGGGCTGGACTTGCGCGCCGCGGAGGCCGCACCCCCAAGACCGAACGTCCTCTTCATCGCCGTCGACGATCTACGGCCCGATCTGGGTTGCTACGGCAGGGACTACATCAAGAGTCCGAACATCGACGCCCTGGCCAAGAACGGCACGGTCTTCCAGCGCGCCTACTGCCAGCAGTCGGTCTGCTCGCCCTCACGCACCAGCGTGATGACCGGAATGCGTCCTGACACGACGAAGGTTTGGGATTTACGGACGCACTTCCGCGATGCCCAACCCGATGCGGTCACTTTGGGGCAAGCCTTCAAGAACAGCGGCTATCTCGTGCAGGGCATGGGGAAAATTTACCATGGAAAGCTGGATGATGAGCCGAGTTGGTCTGTGCCTTGGCAGACGCCCAAGGCGCCCAAGTATGTGCTTCCCGAGTCGCTCGAGATGGAAAAAGCCGCCGAGGCGGCCACGGGAGGAAAGGTGCCGGAAGGCCAAGGCAAGCCCTCCAAGGCCAATTCACGCGGCCCGGCCTACGAGTGCGCCGACGTTCCCGACGATACCTACCAGGACGGCAAGGTTGCCGATCTGGCCGTCGAGACGCTGAAGGAACTGGCCAAGAAGGACCAACCGTTTTTCCTCGCGGTCGGTTTCGTCAAACCGCACCTGCCCTTCGTCTCGCCGAAAAAATACTGGGACATGTATGATCCCGCGGAAATCAAGCTGGCCACCAACCGATTTGTCGCCAAGGACTCGCCCGAATACGCGGTCAATGTGAATGATGGTGAGATCCGTGCTTACAGCGGCATTCCGCCCACGGGAGACATGCCCGAGGACCTCGCGCGCAAACTGCGGCATGGATACTACGCCGCCATCAGCTACACCGACGCCCAGATCGGCCGCGTTATGGCGGAGTTGAAAACTCTCGGGCTCGACAAGAATACCATCGTCGTCCTTTGGGGAGACCACGGTTGGAACCTCGGCGAGCACAGCTTGTGGGGTAAGCACACGAATGTGGAGAACGACGTCAATTCGCCGCTCATCATCTCCGCGCCCGGCCAAAAGGCCGCGGGCAAGACCAGCGCGGCCCTGACCGAGTTCGTCGACATCTATCCCACGCTCTGCGATCTCGCCGGCGTGCCTTTGCCGGACGGCCTCGAGGGCGTGAGCCTCAAGCCGCTGATGGACAACCCCGAGCTCCCGTGGAAAACCGCGGCCTTCAGTCAGTATCCGCGCAAGTCCGACGGACAAGCCTTGATGGGCTACAGCATGCGCACCGACCGTTACCGCTTCACCGTGTGGGTCCATCGCGACGACCACACGAAGGTGGATGCGATCGAACTCTACGATCACCAGACCGATCCGGAGGAGAACGCCAACGTGGCAAAGGACCCGGCCAATGCCGAACTGGTCAAGGAGCTCATGGCGCAATGGAAACAAGGCTGGCGGGGCGCTAAGCCGCCCATCGCTGCTGTGCTGAAAGCAAGCAATTGAATCAGCCCCGGAACTTTGTGCAACTGAAGTCGTTTCTTTTTTGCTCCATCGCGGTCCTGGCCAGCGCGCCTTCCTTGGTGTCGGCCGGCGGGCCGGCTGACAAGCCCAACATCATCTTCATCCTCTCGGATGACCACGGCATTGCCGAGGTTGGTTGTTATGGTGCGGATAATTACAAGACGCCGAACCTTGACGCGCTGGCGCAGAGCGGCGTTCGTTACACCCACGCTTACACTGTTCCCCTCTGCGGTCCCTCGCGGGCGCTCATCTTGTCCGGGCGCTACGGCTTTCGCACCGGCGGCACGAATCAGGATGCGGTCGGACGCATTTCGCCGGAGAGCGAAAAATTAATGCCGGTAGCACTGAAGCCGGCTGGCTACGTCACTTCGGCGATCGGCAAATGGAGTCAGTTTCCACTCGAACCGGCCGACTTCGGCTTCGATGACTACCTGCGATACAAGGGCAGCGGCATCTTTTGGAACACTCAAGCCAAGGGTAAGACTTACGTCGTGAACGGGGAAACGAAAGAACTGCGCGACCGGGAATACATGCCCGACTTGATGCACCGGCACCTCGTCAATTTCATCACGAAGCATCGCAACGATCCGTTCTATGTCTATTACTCCCTCTCGCATGTGCACACCGAGATCCTGCCTACGCCGGACAGCGCGCCGGGCAGCGTTGACGACAGTGAGCAAGTCTATAACGACAACGTGACCTACATGGACAAGCTGGTCGGCCGGTTAGTGGACGAACTCAATCGCCTGGGGCTCCGCGAGAAAACCCTGATTGTATTCATGGGCGATAACGGCACGGCCAACGCCCGGGCGGACCGCGCCACGATCGGCGGGCGGCGACTCGCCGGGGCTAAAGGTTCGATGCTTGAAGGGGGCGGCCTGGTTCCGTTGATCGCCAGTTGGCCGGGCACGCTTCCGGCCGGCCAGGTGGTCGCCGATCTCGTAGATGCCAGTGATTTATACCCGACATTCGCCGAACTTGCCGGGGCAAATATCCCGGAGGGAACGATCATTGATGGCCGCAGCTTTGCGCCCCAACTGCGCGGGGAAAAAGGACAGCCGCGCGAATGGATCTACATTCAACTCGCACGGATGTGGTATGTGCGGGAGGCCGGCTGGAAGCTCAATGAGAAAGGGGAACTTTTCGACATGAGTGACGCGCCATTCACGGAGACGCTCGTGGCGGCCGACTCCAAAAATGCGGAGTCCATGGCTGCTCGCCAACGCCTACAGGCCGTGCTTGAGCAATTGAATCCGGCCGGCGGAATCCCCGATACCGGTGATCCTTCCGGCCGGCACGCTTCGAACGTGGCGAAACGCAAGAAGAAGGAGATCAAGGATTGATCAACCACTCACGGGCCTTCACGTCCCGGGGAGGCCACCACCGCATGGTCGCGGCAGGGTCCTAGATGAGCGACCACCGGATTTCCGAACGCTACTCGTCGCTTCCCGCACCGTCCTTGGCCGGTTGATCATCTTTCTTGCCCTGTTTCGAGGCGCTGGCTTTGAATTCGTCGAGGTTCACCGAACCGTTGGCGTCGGCGTCCATTTTACTGAATTTCTTGGCCGCTTTCTCCGGATCCTTTTGTCCCCTCGGCGAGGCCACGAACTCTTCTTTGGTCACCGATCCGTCGCTGTTCGCGTCGATTTTGGCAAAGGCCTTGGCGGGATCAGCTTTGGGTTTGTCTGCGTCCTCTTCGGCCCGGGCCGGAAGGAGAAGTGCGGAAGTGGCAACAACCAGAGCGAGAAAAGTGCGCTTCATAAGGTGAATAATATTTATCATTACGGATTCGGGCTCAAGCGGAATATCCTAAAGGGCAGGCGCAGGGGCGGCGAGGACGCGGATCCGTCAGGGCGTGTAACCGGTCTCCAGCCTGATGAACACTTTCGTGTTGGTGGAGCGATCCAAGGTGAAGACTTTGCGCTCGCAGCCGACCGGAACATTGGCTTGGCTCACGCTCTGGGCCGCTCCCGCGGTGGCGACCGGATAGTTCCACGCCCCGACCAGCGAACTGGCGGCGCGCGGAGTGATCGTGAGCTTTGGATCGTCGGTCCGGACCACGGCGGTCATGGAGAAGAGGCTGGGGGTTAGTGATGTTGTCGGTTGCTCGCTAGTTGCCGTCGAGTTGCCGGCCCCGCCGATGGCGTATTTCGAGAGCAGTTCCGGCGTCATCGTGCTGTTCCCGCCATTCCACGTGGCGAAGCCCGAAACCGCGGCGGTGACGGTCAATGTTTGTGGCACCGATGGAGCTGCGTTGTAATTGTCGTCGCCCGCCTGCGAGGCTGTGATGGTGACTGTTCCCGTGGTGAGGAGGTTCAATGTCGTTCCATTCACGCTGGCCACTCCAGGATTCGAGGTTTCGTAGGCAACGGGCAGCAGTGATGTCGCCAATGCGTTCAATGCACGCGTGGTTCCGGTGGCCCCGCTCGCCGGATCGAGGACGAAGCTGATCGATTGCGATGCTTTGTCGATGGTGAAGGGAAACGCCGCAGAGGTGGCCGCGTCGTAATTGTCGTCCGCGGCCGCTGTTGCCATTGCCGTGTAGGACCCGGCGTTGGTCGGCTTGGTTGTGCCGGGACCGTAGGTCGTCCCGTTTGCCCCTTGGTAAGTATAGACCACCGCTCCGGTGCTGTCGGCCGGCCTGCTGATGCCGTCCGGCCCCTGACCGGTGCCTGTGTGGACAAAGCTGTCTGATCCGTTCACTGCGATTGTCTGGGTTGCTTTGGCGACTGCCTCCACGGTGAGGATCAACCGGCCTTGGCCGCCTATTCCTCCGGAGTTCAGGCTGCCCGACGCCCTCGCTCCGCTTCCTCCCCCGCCGGGCGCAAACCCGCTGCCGCCGGCAATCGAGCTAGTGGTAGGCCCCGTGCCGCCGTTGCCGCCGCCAGAAGGGGCGCTCGCGCCCACATTGCTGGTCGCTGTCGCTCCGTTGGCCGCATGGCCCGCGCTGCTTCCACCGCCTCCCGTCAAGTTGGCAGCCCCGGTTGCGCCGCTACCGCCGGCGAAAACCGCATCGCCGATGCTGTTACTCGACGTGCCCGTGCCGCCGAGGCCATAGCGGGTGGCAGAGGTGCTACCGATCGCGCTCTCTCCGCCCGCTCCGCCCTTGGCCAGAACTTGAAGCGCATTGGCGGAATTGACGGAGTTGAACCATGAGTCGCCGCCCGCAACGGTCGCATCATTGCTTGAAGAGTTGTTCGTTCCTCCGCTCCCCACGTTGATGTAATAGGTGTTCCCCGGAATGACCGGGAAGTTCATCTTCTTGGCATAGGCTCCGCCAGCGCCACCGCCTCCGTATTGAACGCTGCCCGTATCGGCAGTGCGCCACGCGCTTCCGCCAGCACCGCCCGCTCCCCAAGCTTCCACCTGTACCGCGGTGACATTGGCCGGACAAGTCCAAGTCGCCGACGCGTCATAGGCGAAAGAAACATCCGCGGCGGCGGCCGCGACAGTGATCGTCAAGTTCGCGTAGCCCGTGCCGGTGGAATTGGTGGCGGAGATCGTGGCGATGTAGGTGCCGTTTTGTGTCGGTGTTCCGCTGATTACGCCGCTCAATGCATTGATGCTCAAGCCAGGCGGCAATCCCGTGGCGTCGAAGGAGATCGGGTTATTGTCCGCCGTGACTTGGAAACTGAGCGGTTTTCCATTGATCGCGACCATCTCGGGATTGCTGGTGATCACGGGCGAGGGGGCGAGGGAGAAGGAAGCGTTGAAAGACTTTCCTTTGGATCCATTGACATTGACGGAGAGTGTGATCGGACTGGTTCCAGTCACGGTTACACCGGGGTCGGACGACAGCGTGCCGAGCGCTGTGCGGCCGTTGAGAGTGACTGTGATGGTGCCGTTGTTGCTCTGGGTCGGATCGGACACACCGACGGAAATGCTGTTGTGGGTTTCCTTCACGATGACGGAACATTGCTTGTTCACAGTGATGAAATCGGCTGTGCCGCCGGTATCGGGAGCGCTGGTTTTCGCCCAGAAATTTCCCGCTACTACGCCCAGCACCTTGCTCTTCACTGCCTGAATGCCGGGCGTCGCGCCGGTTGGTTCCGTGTTGGAAAGAATGGCAACATCCGGGTTGGCCGCATAGGCCTTCACGCTGCTCGCCTTGCGATTTGGAAGAATGATATAAGCATACTTCGCATTCGTCGGATTCACCCCATGCTTGCTCACGATCTGGAGATAATAATCGGTGTAGACGGTAGAGTCGGAATCCGTCGGGTTGATCGTGGTCCAAGCGCCTGACCCGGATACGAATTGGGCCTGCAGGTTGGAGGCGCCCTCCGGGAAGTAATACCCGGCCACGCCGTCTAAGGCGCACCACGTCGGACTCGTGCTCGTGCTGACCGTCACGGGATTGGCCCAGGTCGTTGGTGCAGCGAGAGAATACGCCGTGTCCGCAATGTTGAAGGTCGTCGCTCCGGTGGCCTTGAGCTTGCGGTTTTCAATGGTGGTATCGACTTGACCACCGCTGGTGCAGGTGATGCCTGCTCCGAGGCACACGATTTTGTCATCCAGCATGAACCAGGACTTTTTGGCATAAAGTGCGGTGTCCGCCGGATGCGCTGACATTCCGGCCACCCCGTAGGTTCCGTTGACTTGCGCGCCGCCGGCCCAGTTCTGGTCCGTGACTGCATCCTCCGGAGTCGCACTCAGGTCTGCTGTTGTGCCGGGAAGATGATACCAGTCCACTGTTGCCCAGTAGTTGTCCATGTATTGGGTGTCCGGATTATTCAAATACAGGTAGGTCACCCCCGCTCCCGTGTACCAACCCTTCAGATTGGTCGGCGAAGTGGTATTGATTTCATAACCACCAACCCGGGTGGAGGACATGCTGAGACCAAAACTGAATGCGGCGCGATGCATGGCCACGCGGTCCATGGACGCGAAGTGGTATTGGCCCGGCTCCACTTGGGGCGCATCGGCAAAGGCCAGAAGTTCGGCCGCTATGTCGGCCGGGGCAAAAGTGGCGACCGAGCGCATGTTTTTGATCGCCGCAGCTCCGATTTTGTATTGATCCGAGGACGAGGAAGCGATGGCCCGGCCGCGCACCATGTCCATCATGGCTCCGCGATACATCAGCGGCATGGTGCCGTTGGTGATCCAGCCGTAGATATTCGCGAGATCCGGGTCGGTGATCTCCCAAGTGGAGCCGTCGAGCAACTTGACCAGAATGGCAATATTTTCCAACAGCTCCTGACCATACGAACCTGTGTAGGGAATATTGTAGTGGAAGATGAAGGAATTATCGGCATACCAGCCGTCCCCGATGGTCACCGGCGTAAATACACTGTCTCCATCCCTATCGAGCGGATTGTTGCCGCTCAAATTGCCTTGGGCCTCATCGAGCAGAAGACTTCCGCTGACCACATAATCGGGTTGGGGATTGACGGGGTGACCGGTGGTATCGTGCCAAAACCGTTTGACGGTCGCCGTGTCGGTGCCGAGCAGGATGCCCTGCACCGCGGCGACGAGCGCCGCGTTGGAAGTGTTTGCGCCGGTCAGGGCACCCCACCAAAAATTGGCTTTGAAGTTCTCGCTGTTGGGTCCGAAATTGTAAACCGCTTTGACGTAGTTCGTGATTTGGCTTGTGGTCAACGCGCCGGGATTGGAGAGGAGCAGAATCGCCGCGTTGTTCAGCGATTGCGGACCCGCGATCTCCCAATCGTACCAGTTCCC
>CAMBSX010000098.1 GCA_945870655.1 Chthoniobacter flavus
GGAATGGTCACGGCCTTGCCAGGGAACGGGCTCAGAGTTGATGGCGCTGATGTTGCCGACGCCGCTGCCACCGTAGACTTCCGCGTCGGTGTTGAGTATTCCGCGGTAGCAGCCCGGCCCAGGCACCCCGATGCGGTAACCGGACCGGACCATGGGTGTGGCGTTCATGGCAAAGACGAGCTGCTGGCCACTGGCCGATTTGCGCAGAAAGGCGACAACGCTGTTCTCGGAGTCGCGGAAGTCGATCCACTCGAAGCCGTCGCTGCTGTCGTCCAGTTCGTAGAAGGCGGGATAGGCTTGGTAAATACGATTGAGGTGACGGACGAGACTGCTGAGGCCAGCGTGCAGCGGGAACTGGGTGAGGTGCCAATCGAGACTTTGGTTGTAACGCCATTCTTCCCACTGGCCGAATTCGCCGCCTTGGAAGAGCAGTTTTTTTCCGGGATGGGCCCACATCAGCGCGTAGAACATCCGCAAATTGGCGAATTTTTGCCACATGTCTCCGGGCATTTTTCCAAGCAGGGCACCTTTGCCGTGGACCACCTCGTCGTGGCTAAGGACAAGGATGAAGTGCTCGTGGAACGCGTAGAGGAGCGAGAAAGTGATACGGCCTTGGTGGTAGCGGCGGTAGATCGGGTCCAGACTCATATAGTCGAGGAAGTCGTGCATCCACCCCATGTTCCATTTGAAACCGAATCCGAGCCCGCCGAGGTAAGTCGGGCGCGAGACGCCGGGCCAAGCGGTCGATTCCTCGGCGATGGTAATGATTCCCGGGAAGCGCTCGTAACTGACCTCGTTGAAGCGCTTGAGAAAATAGATCGCATCGAGGTTTTCGCGCCCGCCGAAACAATTCGGCACCCACTCGCCGCCTTCGCGCGAGTAGTCGAGGTAGAGCATCGAGGCCACCGCATCAACCCGCAGTCCATCGATATGATACTGGTCGAACCAGAAAAGGGCGTTGGCAATGAGGAAATTGCGGACCTCGTTGCGCCCGTAGTTGAAAATATACGTTCCCCAATCGCGATGCTCGCCCTGGCGCGGGTCGGCGTGTTCGTAAAGGTGGGTGCCGTCGAACATGGCCAGGCCGTGTGCGTCCTTCGGGAAGTGGGCCGGCACCCAGTCAAGGATGACACCAATCCCCGCCTTGTGGCAGTTGTCGACGAAGTGGCGAAATTCATCCGGATTGCCGAATCTGCTGGTGGGCGCGTAATACCCCGCCACTTGATAGCCCCAGGAACCGTCGTAAGGGTGCTCGGCCACCGGCATCAGCTCGATGTGGGTGAAGCCCATCTCCAAGCAGTAAGGAATGAGACGGTGGGAAAGTTCGATGTAGCTGAGAGGCCGGTTGTTATCTTCGGCCACGCGTTGCCATGAAGCGAGATGCACTTCGTAAATGCTGATCGGCTTCTTGGTCCAGTCCTGGCCGGCGCGATACTCCATCCAGCCTTCGTCCGACCATGAAAATCGCCCGAGGTCGTAGACAATCGATGCGGTTTGCAATCCGTGCTGGCCGTAAAAAGCGAACGGGTCGCTCTTCAAGCTGATCTCCCCGTGGTATCCCTTGACTTCGAACTTGTAATGGCTGCCCTCTTTGATTCCCGGGAGGAAAATTTCCCAGACGCCACTGCCAAGCAGTTTTCTCATGACGTGCACGCGGCCGTCCCAGTGGTTGAAATCACCGACCACGCTGACGCGTTGTGCGTTGGGAGCCCAGACGCAGAAAACCGTTCCCTCCACGCCATCGGCTTCGGTGAGGTGTGCCCCGAACTTCTTGTAGAGATCCCAGTGGTTGCCCTCGGCATGCAGGTAGACGTCCGTATCCCCAAGGATGCGGCCGAAGGAATACGGGTCCCTCGTTTCCCACTCCCGGCCATCGTGCGACTGGAGGCGCAGCGTGTAGGAGAACTCCGCGGTGCCCTTGGGCAGAACTGCTTCGAAAAATCCTTCCGGATGGAGCTTCACCGCCTCGAAATTGCGCGCGCGATTGCCGGTGTCGACCACCGTGACCGCTGTGGCATCGGGCCGGAAAACGCGCACGGCGAGAAAATCACCGGCGCGCCGCATGCCCAGGGTATGGAACGGATCGGCGTGGCTTGCTTCGAGGAAGGCGGCAAGCTCTGCGGGCGGGACGGTGGACTTCGGCATGGAAGGGAGGCGTCAGCGACGCCACGACATGCCAAGAAATATCGGGCTCACCCGTGGGCGGCAAGGGCCGTTGTCAACCGACTCCGCCCGCGGAGTTGGCCAGAGCTGCATCTTCTTCGGGGAGGAACGGCTTGAAGCGATTTTTATCGATCGCCTTCATGAAAGCTTCCTGCGGCGAGACCAAACCCTGCTGCAGTTGCGCCCAGATGGCATCGTCCATAAATTGCATACCTTGCGCCTTCCCGCCGACAATGGCGTCCTGCAGCTTTTGCGTGGCGCCCTCGCGGATGATGGCAGCCACCGCACTGTTGACCACGAGAATTTCGTTCACGGCTATACGGCCGCCGCCGTCCTGTCGTTTGAGCAGGAGCTGCGCGACCACGCCGCGCAAGGACGCGGCTAGCATGGTGCGAACCTGGGATTGTTGGTCCGATGGGAAGACGTCAATCATGCGGTCGACAGTCTTGCGTGCATTGTTGGTGTGAAGGGTGCCGAAAACGAGCAGACCGGTTTCCGCGGCAGTCAGCGCAAGGGAGATCGTCTCGAGATCGCGCATCTCGCCAACCAGCACGATGTCGGAGTCTTCGCGCAATGCCGCCTTCAGTCCGGCGGGAAAGTTGACTGAGTGTTCCGGGACTTCACGCTGGGTGATGATGCTTTTCTTGTTGGAATGGACGAATTCGATAGGTTCTTCGACGGTCACGATGTGCCGGGCGAAATTCGTGTTGATGTAGTCCATCAGGGCCGCCAGAGTGGTGCTTTTGCCCGAACCCGTCGGGCCGGTGACGAGGACAAGGCCGCCGCGCAGGTGGCCGAATTCTTTGATCACCGGCGGCAGGGCCAGATCCTCGAGTGTGGCGATGCGCGTCGGGATCAAGCGGAAGACCGCACCGAGGCCGTGCACCTGTTTGAAGTAGTTGCAACGGAAACGGCTGTCCTCGTTCATCTCGTAGGCGAAGTCGAGATCGCCTTTGTGCTGGAAACGTTCCCAGTTTTTCGGCGTGCAAATCTCGCTGAGCATGTAGTTCATCTCTTCGGCCGTGAGGATCTCCTCGCGGATGGGGATGACGTCGCCATGACGGCGGATTTTTGGCGGTTGTCCCTCGGCCAGGTGCAAATCAGACGCACCTGCGGTGATCAGGACTTCGAAAAACTGGTCGATGTAGGCCATGGGATGGGTCAGAGAGTGCCGCAGAGTTGTTTCATGACTTGTTTGTCCTCGGATCGTGAAACCGCCTCGTCGGCCGTGATGGCTCCCGCACGGTAAAGGGTGGCCAGAGAGTCGTCCATGAGCTGCATACCGAGCTTTTTACCGGTTTGGATGATGCCGGGGAGCATGAAAGTTTTGGCCTCGCGGATAACATTGGCCACGGCCGGGGTGTTCATGAGAACTTCGATTGCCAGGGCGCGACCCGCGCCATCGGCGCGGGGTACGAGTTGCTGCGAGACGATCCCGCGCAGTGATTCGCTGACCATGATGCGGATTTGTTCGCGCTGGTCCACGGGGAAAACGTCGAGAAGACGGTCGAGCGTACGGGCAGCATTGGCGGTATGGAGCGTACCAAGGACAAGGTGGCCGGTTTCGGAGGCGGTGATGGCGAGCGAGATTGTTTCCAAGTCGCGCATTTCACCCACCATGATGACATCCGGATCCTCCCGGAGGGCGCCGCGCAGCGCAGCCCCGAAGGATTCGGTGTGGGTGTGTACTTCCCGCTGGTTCACTTGACAGCCCTGGGGAGTGAAAAGGTATTCGATCGGATCCTCCAAAGTGATGATGTGTTCGTGACGGGTGCGGTTCACTTCTTCGACCAGTGCGGCAAGGGTTGTGCTCTTGCCGCTTCCCACAGATCCAGTGACCAGAACGAGCCCGTTTTGGTATTGGGTCAGCATTTTGAGCTGCGGCGGCAAACTGAGATCGTCCATCGTCCTCACGTTGGTTTGGATAATCCGGAAAACAAGGTCGTAGCCGAGACGGTGGCGCACCACGCTGGTGCGGTAACGACCCGCTTCGTTGGTGTAGGCAAAATCAACGTCACCGCGTTCCTGGAGGAGCTTTTTCTGTGCTTCGTTGAGGAAGCCCATGGCAAGATGCTCGGTGTCGGCGGCACTGAGTTTATCTGCTTGCAACCAAATCGGCTCAAGGGTGCCGAAGCGGCGCCAAGTCGGCGGAATATTGACGCTGAGATGGATGTCGGAGGCTCCGGACTCCTTCCCAATGGCCAGATATTGATCGACGTGCCCCAGAGCATGCACAGTGGACGGCTTCTCCTCGAGGACTTCGATGGTCGTTGCGGCGGGGGAATCAGACACGGTGGGCGGGAATTTCTATGGCTTGCGGCCCGACCGCAAACTCAAAAAAAGGGGAACCAGCTGGCTGGCCACGGCAGGGAGGAGCTTGAGCAGCGTGGGGACCCAGAAGACGACTCCGGCGTTTGGTGTGCCGCCGTCTCCTCCCGCCAGGCGGGCCCGCCGGACAGGCCGGAGTATTCTTGCCGCAGCAAAACCCGCGAACGAAGCTCCGGGTAGCCACCATTTCCAATCCCGCGCCACTTCGCTACGGAGTTGGTTGAGGGGATTGGCCGCTTCAGCCAGTTCATAGACTCTGGCCTGAAGTTCCAGACCGGCGGACGCCAGCTCGCGAAGGTAATCTTCGCGGCTCATGAAAGTTTTTGCACCTCCCGGCGCAAGGCCTCGCGGGTCCCGGGAAAGAGCGGTTTGCTCGCGCGCCCTCGCAAAGTGACCAAAAGCCCCACCGCCATCGCAGCATGCAGCGCGCAGAGAACAAAAAGGGCGGTGACCCATCCGGCGCCGAACGAGCCGACAATCACGATGGTAAGCCCGAGCAGTAAAAACAGATAGGCCAGCACGGATGCGACAACCAGCGCGACGCCGAGCAAACCGAGGAGGAGGGCCTGACCGCCTGTCTCGCGCAATTCGAGTCCGAACAAGCCGGTGAGAGCCTGCAGATAACGGACCACTGCCTTGGCGAAACCGCCAGCTGCGGCCTGCAACCCGGGCGGTTCCGGCGGACCGGGGGATTCCGCGCCGGGTGATGCATTCATGCGCCGCGTGGTCAGCGGCGCATGATGACGCCAATGATAAACCCGGCAGCCAAGGCGATGCCGACGGCCTGGAGCGGGTTTTCCCGGATGTAGTCCTCGCCGTCTTCGGTGAGGGTTCGGGCGCGCCCGGCAGTTTCCGACCAGACCTGGTTCGCCCGTTCACGGTATTCACCGGCCCGTTCGTTGAGGGTGCCGCGCAAGTCGCTGAATTTCGCCGCCGCGGCCTCCTTGAACTCATGGGCCGCCTCGGTGGCGTGAGTTTTGCCGCTTTTGAACTTGTCCGCGGCGTGCTTGATTTCTTTTTCGCTCATGATTTTCCTTTCGATTTCAGAAGAGAATAATCGCAGACGGGGCGGCGGCTGGCAAGTGCCGGAGCATCGTTTTTCTTGAAGCAAACGTATCCATGGCGGACAAATTGCCCCACATGACTGCTGCCGCGACCCGCCAAACCGACCACCTGCCGCCTGACCTGCGGGCGCGGGCCGACGAAATCATCACCCATTACCCGGTCTCCAAGCGCAGCGCCGCAGTGCCTCTTCTTCACCTGTGGCAGAACCATTTCGGGTATGTCGATGACAGCGGGGTGGACTGGATCGCGCGTCAGCTTGACCTCGAGCCGATCAACGTTCTCGAGTTGGTCACTTTTTATCCTTGGTTCCGCCAAACCCCGCCCGGCCGGACGACGATCCGCGTCTGCCGCACCTTGTCCTGTGCCATGGCCGGATCCCACGAAGTCCGCGATGAACTGCTGCGCTGCGCGGGGGCCCTGGATGTGCCAGACCATGGCCACGGCGTGACCAGCCCCGATGGCAAATACACCATCGAGTTTGTCGAATGTCTCGCCAGCTGCGGCACAGCCCCGGTGGCGCTGGTCGGAGACAGGCTGGCCGAGCGCATCCGGCCGGCCGACGCCCGGACCATCATGGAGGACGCCGACCGGACCTACCGTAAAACGGTGCGCGCCCCGCACCCTGCCGAAAAGCGCATGATCCTCAAAAATGCCGCGCGCGAGGATTATGACACTTCTCTCGACTGTTACCTCCGCCACGGAGGATACGAGTCGCTGAAGAAAGCACTCAAGATGAAGCCTGAGGAAATCGTGGCTGAAGTGAAAACATCGAACCTGCGCGGTCGTGGCGGGGCTGGCTTTCCGGTCGGGGTAAAATGGAGTTTCATCAGGCGCGAAGACGGCAAACCGCATTATCTCGTGGTCAACGGAGACGAATCGGAACCCGGCACATTCAAAGACCGCTACATCCTGCACGAGGACCCGCATCAACTTCTCGAAGGCATGATGATTGCCGCTTGGACGCTCAACGTGCACCTTGCTTACGTTTATATCCGCTGTGAATTTCCCGAAGCTGCCCGCATCGTGGAAAAAGCCATTGCCGAGGCCAAAGCTGCCGGCTTCATCGGCCGTGATGTTTGCGGAACCGGTTTTGACTGCGATATTTTCGTCCATCAAGGTGCCGGGGCCTACATTTGCGGCGAGGAAACGAGCCTGCTCGAGTCGCTGGAGGGCAAGCGCCCTTACCCGCGCATCAAGCCGCCCTTTTTTCCTGCCGTCTTCGGCCTCTACAATTGCCCGACCATCGTCAATAATGTCGAGTCGCTCTGCCACGTGAAGCATATCCTTGCCATGGGCGGCGAGGCGTTCGCCAAACTTGGTTCGCCCGGCGACGGTGGCACGCGGACCTTGTGCGTGAGCGGGGACGTCCAGAATCCGGGCTACTATGAATTAGGCTGCGGGCAGGTCACGGTCGGCCAGTTGATCAATGAGATTTGCGGCGGCCTGAAACCCGGCCGCAAACTCAAGGCGATCATTCCCGGTGGCAGCTCGGCCAAGGTCCTGCGGGCCGGCGAGAAATTTGCCATGAAGCGCAAAGGGCCGGACGGTAGCGAGCAGACGGTCCAGGTCGACCTGATGGATCTCGTGCTCGACGCTAGCACGCTTGCCGCCGCCGGTTCCATGATCGGGAGTGCCGGAGTGATGATTCTCGACGACTCTCGCGACATGCTCTGGGTGCTCAACAACATCAACGATTTCTACGCCCACGAAAGTTGCGGCCAATGCACCCCGTGCCGCGAGGGCAGCCTGTGGATGTCCAAGGTCACCACCCGCATGCTCAACGGCGATGTTAAACCCACCGACGCGACCCAACTTGTCGGCATCGCCGACCACATTGCCGGCCGCACGGTTTGCGCCTTCGGCGAGGCCTGTGCCTGGCCGACGCAGAGCTTCGTCGGCAAATTCCGCGAGGAATTCGAACCGCG
>CAMBSX010000099.1 GCA_945870655.1 Chthoniobacter flavus
CATTCGGCACAGGCACTCTCAAGCCCGGCGGCATGACGGACAAAGAATTCCCGCACTTCGGGAGAAACGAAAAATTTCTCCTCCGGCAGACCGAGACCTTTGCGCGCCTCATCCGCGAATTTCGCCCCACCCTCGCCATGCGCCTTGCTTGTGCCCGCCACCTCGGGGATACCTTTGCCGATCAGCGTCTTGGCCACGATGAGCTGCGGTGAGCCGGTGGCTGATTTCGCCTTGTCGTAAGCGCGGGAGAACTCCTCCATATTTTGCCCATCAACCTCCTGCACGCTCCATCCGTAAGCTTTGAACCGCGCCACCGTGTCCTCGCTCTGCGTGAAGAGCGCCATGGCGTCGAGGGTCACGTTGTTGGAGTCATAGATCAGGATGAGGTTGTCCAACTGCAGGTGGCCGGCCAAAGAACAAGCTTCGCTCGCCACTCCCTCCTGCAAACAGCCGTCGCCGGCCAGGCAGACGATCTTGTGGTCAAAAATGCGATGTTCAGTCGTATTGAAACGTGCTGCGGACATCTTACCGGAGACGGCCAGACCGACCGCGTTGGCCACCCCTTGCCCCAACGGACCGGTGGTGCACTCCACGCCCGGTGTCTCGCCGAACTCCGGATGCCCCGGGGTAATACTCCCCAGTTGGCGGAACTTTTTCACCTGGTCGAGGGACAAGTCGTAGCCCGCAAGATGGAGCCACGCGTAGAGGAACATGCTACCGTGTCCGGCAGAGAGAACGAAACGGTCACGATTCAGCCACCGCGGTTCCTTTGGATTGTAATGCAGGGCGAAACCGAAAAGAACGGCACCGATGTCGGCGCACCCCAAGGGCAGACCCAGATGCCCGGATTTGCTGGCAGCGACAGCGTCGATGGCGAGTCCCCGCGCGTCACGCGCGGCCTTGGTCAGTATTTCGGTGGGCAGGGTCAGCATGATTCCCTATTTCGCCGCGGCCGGACGCCTACGGCAAGCAAACTCTCCGGCGCGGGGAAAATTGCCACGCGCCGGGGTTTCGGCCAAACTTCATCCGGTCTATGAACAAGGTCACCATACGCGTTCCCGCCACCAGCGCCAACCTCGGTCCGGGTTTTGATTGCCTTGGTCTTGCCCTCGACCTGCACAGCCGCGTCACGATCGATCGCTCTGGCACGGGAAGGCCCGATGCCATGGTTGGCGCGGCGGCGGACGCGTTTTTCGCCGCCGCCGGCCTCCCGGCCTTCCCCTATGGCTGGTCGATCGAAGGCCAGATTCCGCGATCGCGCGGGCTGGGCAGTAGCGTCGTTGTACGCCTGGGCATTCTTCACGGTCTCAATGAGCTGGCCAGCCGCCCCCTTGATGCGGAGCAATTGTACCTCATCTGCGCCAATTTGGAGGGGCATCCCGACAACGCGGCACCCGCCGCCTTCGGGGGCTTTGCCGCCGCGCGGCCCGATGGCACCTACTTCCGCTGTGACGTTTCGCCAGACCTGCGCTGTATTTTGCTCGTCCCGCCTGACGAGGTCGACACCGAGGCGTCTCGCACCAGATTGCCAGACCACGTTACGCATCGAGACGCGGTATTCAACATTTCCCACGCGAGCTTGATCACCGCAGCCTTCGCTGCGCAGCGCTACGAATTACTCCGCGGCTCCCTGTCCGACCGTTTGCATCAACCTTACCGTGAGCCTGCCATCCCTCACCTGCGTCCAGCCATCGCGGCTGGGATCAGCGCGGGCGCCCTCGGCGGCTATCTCAGTGGATCCGGGTCTGCGGTCGCCTGCCTGACCCTCCGCGACTCCGGCGCCGTGGCGGCCGCCATGCAATCAGTCCTGCCTCGCGGGTGTGTGTTCATTCTTGGTGCGGACAACCATGGCGTCGCCATGGAAATCTAACCATGCGCGTCATTCTCGAAAGGTTCGAGCGCTACGCTGTCGACGTTATTCTCGAGCGCCGCGAGGGCGGGCGGGCCAATGCCCTGAAGTTTGTCCTCAGTGGCTTTGCCGGCCTTTACCAGCGTGCGGTGCAGATCCGCCTTGGTCTCTACCGCCGCCGCATCCTCCGACCCCAGGAACTCGGATGTCCGGTGGTCAGCGTGGGCAACCTCACCGTCGGCGGCACAGGCAAGACACCGGTTGCTGAAATGCTGGCGCGGGAACTTCAGCGTCGCGGGCGACACGTGGCCATCCTCAGCCGCGGCTATAAAAGCGTCCCCCGCCCCTTCCTGCAACGCCTGCGCCACAAGCTTTTCAAGCACCTTGATCTTTTCCCGCCGCGCATCGTCTCGGATGGAAAGGAAGTGCTCCTCGATTCGCGCCGCGCCGGGGATGAGCCGCATATGTTGGCCAAAAATCTTCCCGGTGTTTGCGTGCTTGTCGACAAGGACAGGGTGAAGAGCGGGCTCCATGCCCTGCGCCATTTTGGCAGCGACATTCTCCTGCTCGACGACGGGCTCCAGTACCAGCGTCTCCGCCACGGGATCGACGTCGTCCTGATCGACAGCCAATCCCCGTTCGGGAACGAACATCTGCTGCCCCGTGGCACCCTCCGCGAGCCACCAGCCAACCTCAGCCGGGCGTCCTACATCATCGTGACCAAATCAGGACCCACACGGGACGAAGACCTCCTTGCCCGCTTGCGCACTTTAAACCGCACGGCTTCCATCATCGAATGCAGCCACGCCCCGCGCCATTGGGAAGATCTCAAGACCGGCATGAAGTATTCTCTCGACCACCTGCGCGGACGGCATGTCGGAGCCCTCAGCGGTATCGCGCGCCCCGAGAGTTTCGAGGAAGGCGTTCGCCAGCTTGGCGCCGTGGTCGAAGTTTCCAAGGCATTTGCCGACCACCACCGCTTTACCAAAAAAGAAATCCTTCGCTTCCTCGAATGGTGTGACCGCCGTTCGCTTGACGCCCTGGTCACCACGGAAAAAGACGCCGTCCGTTTCCCCGATATCGACCAGCCTCAGGTTCCGATGCTCTTTCTTCGCGTCGAAATCGAAATCCTCCGCGGCGCAAACCACTGGGAAGATCTTCTCACGCGCCTCGCCGCCTCAGGCTTTACAACTGGCGATGCCAGACATAGCGCTGCAGCACAACCTTGATTGTCGCGGTCAAGGGCACCGCCAGAAGCGAGCCGAGCAGAACTCCCAGAATCAAGCTCCAGACGAGAACGGAAAATATAACGGTCAACGGGTGGAGACTCACTGAACTGCCCACCACCCGCGGGGCGATGAAGAAGCTCTCCACATTGCTCATGCCGACAAAAATCGCCGTCACGATGAGCGGGTGCGTCCAATCGCCGAATTGAGCCACCGCGATAAGAACCGCCGGGATCCAGCAAATAGTCAACCCAACGTAGGGAATGAGGGCAAGCAGGCCTACCGCCAAGCCGATGAGGAGCGCGAAATTCAGCCCCATGATATAAAGAGCAGCGCCGATCAGCGCACCGTCGATCAGACTTACCGTGAACTGACCACGGAAATACCGCACCAGGTAGCTGTTAATCTCGTTGAGTAGCCAAGCCACCTCGTCCCGCAGTTTGGATTCCGGGAGCGGGATGTACTGGCGCCATTCCTCGGAAAACCGGGCGGAGTCTTTGAGAAAAAAGAACAGAAAGAGCGGCACCAAGAGCAAACTTATCGCCACGCCGGCCACCCCAAGAAAGCCGCCAGCGCTGCGCTGGAGGAAAGTACCTACGGTGGACATTATTTCCGGGAGCCTTTGCTGCAGCCACGCGACCAATCCCTCCACATAGCCTCCGACCATCGCCCACAATTCATCCCGTATCGTTCGCTCTTCTCCAAGCGCGGAGGCCGGCTGCCACTGGTGTTGCAAGCCGCGTACCCAGTCCAAAGTGGAGAGGAGCAAAGTCTGTCCGCGGGCCGCTTGATCGGGAAGAGTCTGGCCGAATTGGGAGGTTTGCTGCCAAAGAACAGGCCCGACCCAAAGTCCGATGCCGGTCAGTCCCAGTCCGATGGCCAAAAAAAGCACAATCACTGCGCTCGTCCGGCCCAGACCGAACGAACAAATCCTGTCGACCACCGGCCCGAGCAGATAGGTCAGGATAACGGCCGCCACCACAGGAATGAGCAAGGGTTGCAGGAATGCGGCCGCGCGCACCACCAAAAGAACCACGCCCGAGAGGACGGCAACCAGAGCCACCACGGCGAGAGCCGTCAGCGCGGCATACCAGAAACGCTGTTGCCACGGGGCCGGTCTGATCTCGTCAATCTGCACTGCTCCAACCTGCGCGAAGAACTGGACGGTTTGAATCCTAATCTTTGCCGCCGCACCCCGAAGCCCGCATGTAGATGGCAACCGTCGCCGCCGCCGCCCGGGCCACATCCTTCCGCAATTCTTCCGGTTCGAGGACCTCGGCTTCACCGCCCCAGCCCAGAAGCCACTGCCGAAGATCGGGCGAAAGCCCGGCCCGCATTTCCAAAATCAGCCCGTCCGGATCCGGGGAGATCTTCTGCGTGGCATGCCAGACCCGTTCCCCGACCAAGCGCGCGGCCACCCCGGTGAAGCGCACCCTTACCTTGTGCGCCCTGCCCCCTTCGAAAACGGCAAAGCTCCCCTCGAGCATTTTGGCGAGCGAGAAGTTCTTCGGTCGCCGGAATTTTACCCCGGTCCGCCCGACACCCCGGATGCGCGGCAACGCGAATGTGCGCACCGCTCCACGCGATCCATCGTGACCAAAAACATACCACTGGTTCTCGATACACCCGAGATGGTAAGGCTGCACCGTCCGCGTCTCCTCCTTCTCCCCGGCCAGCTTGTGGTAAGCCAACTCGACTTCCGCACCATCGGTCACCGCCTTAGCCAAGGCATCAAATACCTGCACATCGGCCAACCCCGTCCCGCTGCTCCGCACGGACAAGGCCCCTTCCAATTCGTGCCAGGCAACCTCCATGTCGCCACCGAGCGAACGACTCAATTTGCGGAAGGCACCGGCCAGCGGGCGCTCGAAGGTCGTGCCACGGAACTGCTCCAACGATTTCTGGGCGAGCAACAACGCGGCCACCTCACCCTGCGAAATCTTCATGACCGGAAAGTCACGCACCGCCGCAGTGTAATAAAACCCGTGCTTCACCGCGTCGTATTCCAGCGGCAGGCCAAGCCGGTCACGCATGAACTCCACATCGCGCATCACCGTCTTGGCCGAGACTTCGAGTTCCGCGGCAAGGCCTTGGCAATTGGGATAATCGCCTTCGGAGATCTCGCGGTGGATCCGCCAAATCCGCTCCATGGGGGGACGTGTGCTGCCATCTGAGGGCATCTTGGCGGTGGGTGATTTTTTTGATGGTTTGGAGGGCATCGGACAGCAGATGTCCTACCCCATCGTTGAAACTGGCAGGCGATGAAAGCAAAAAACACCACCCGTTCCGGTCACCGTACTCCAAGCATCCGTCGCGACGATCCACTGCCCCACGAGTTGGGCGTGCACATGTTCGCCTTGATCAAGCGGAACCTGCTGGCCCGTCGACGCTCGCAGGACACCACGAGTGTTAGCCAACTGACCTTTGTCTTCTGAGCACAGCAACAAAACGGAGACCTCCGCCGCGGACCGGGATTCCCTCGGAACAAATCAGATTAGCTTGTCGCCACGACCACAAGGGCGTAAAGCGCCGCTGCCACACCTAGGCCGAGAGAACCCCAAGCAACCATCGCGAGGGGGTCGCGCTTTATGGCCACTGGCGGCAAAGGCGAGAGCGGACGGAACCCGTCCGGACGTCCGCCATCTCCCTCTGCGTCGGCAACAAAGTCGGACGCCGCCACCACCGCCGCCTCCGTTTCCGTTATCTCGGCATCGGGCGACTCCATAAAAACAGTGCGCACGCCGCCGAAATAAATCTCATCACCGCCAGACAGAGGGTGCTCACCGGTGAGTGGCGTGCGGTTGAGAAATGTTCCGTTGGTCGAATCAAGATCTCGCAGGATCGCTGCGCCCTCCGCCCCGACGATCTCGGCATGGCGACTGGAGATTGAGTCATCGTCGATCGATAGGTCGTTGTCAGCGAGTCGGCCAATGCTGAGCCTATCCCCGGACCATTGATGGACCGTCGGACTATCATCAGGAAAGTAAACGGTTAAGCGCATGCCGATATAAAGTTAGCCACCTCCCTTGGTCTCATCAATAAGTTTGGCAAAGTGGTCGAAAAAGTATTCTGCATCATGCGGACCCGGCGCAGCCTCGGGATGGTATTGCACACTGAAGACCGGTATGGCATTGCTGCGCAACCCCTCCACCGTACCGTCGTTCAAGTTGACGTGCGTAACTTCTACCTCGGGCGGAAGAGACCCGGGGTCAACCGCAAATCCATGGTTCTGCGCCGTGATCGAAACCTTCCCGGTCAGCAAATCTTTGACCGGTTGGTTTCCACCGCGATGGCCGAACTTCAGTTTGAAAGTCTTTCCGCCCAGGGCGTAAGCGAGGATCTGATGACCCAGACAGATCCCGAAAATTGGTTTTCTGCCAAGCAAGCTGCGCACGTTTTTGTGGACGTACTCCAGCGCGCCAGGGTCACCCGGACCGTTGGACAGGAAAATTCCGTCCGGCTCCAAGTCCAGCACCTCCTCGGCTGAAGTGTCCGCGGGTACCACCCGCACGGCCAGACCGCGCTGGCGCAGTCCGCGCAGGATATTGCGCTTCATGCCGAAATCGTACGCCACCACGCGGTGCCGCACCGGGGGGAGAGCACCGAAAATGTTGCCGAGGGAATCACGAAATTCGCCGACTGTCCTTGTCCCTTGGGCCATCATCCACGGACGGCTTTCCGCGTCCATGGGATCCCAGTCAAAAGCCTCGCGTGGCGTCACTTCCCGCACAAAGTCCATCCCCACCACACCATCGCCCTGCTTCGCCCGCTGCACGACCTGCTCGGGAGACATGACTTCCGTCGTGAGGCAGGCTTTCATGGCTCCGCGTTCCCGCAGGTGCTTGGTCAGAGCCCGCGTGTCGATTTCCCGGATGCCGGGGACTCCGTGCCGGCGAAGATAATCGTGCAATGATTCTTCCGAACGCCAGTTGCTCGGAGCCTCGCTCAATTCTTCGATGACAAAACCCCGCACTTGCGGACCCCGGGCCTCTTCATCGAGCACATTGATGCCGTAGTTGCCAATATGCGGATTCGTCATGGCCACGATCTGTCCAAAGTAAGAGGGATCGGTCAGCACCTCCTGGTATCCACTCATAGACGTGTTGAAACACATCTCCCCGGTGGCCGTTGCGGTAGCACCGAATGCCTCCCCGCAAAAAACCCGCCCGTCCTCAAGTGCCAGAGTCGCCGTCATGATCGAAAG
>CAMBSX010000100.1 GCA_945870655.1 Chthoniobacter flavus
TGCTGGACATCCTTGTCCCCGCGGCCGGAGAGGTTGACCAGAATGATCTGATCTTTCCCCATCTTCGGCGCGACTTTGATCGCGTGGGCCACGGCATGCGCGGTTTCCAGGGCGGGAATGATACCTTCCACTTTGGACAACGTCTGGAAGGCCTCGAGCGCTTCATCATCCGTGGCGTAGTCGTATTCGACCCGCCCCGCGTCGCGCAGGAAACTGTGTTCGGGTCCGACCGCCGCGTAATCGAGACCGGCCGAGACCGAATGGGTCGCCTCGATCTGTCCGTCGTCATTGGCCAGGAGAAACGTTTTGCATCCCTGCAATACGCCGAGTTTTCCGCCTTGGAAGCGCGCGGCGTGGCGTCCGGGTTTGATCCCCTCTCCGCCAGCTTCGACCCCGACCATGCGAACGTCCTTATCCTCGAGAAAGGGATAGAAGAGTCCGATCGCATTGCTGCCGCCACCCACGCAGGCCACAAGCAAGTCGGGCAGGCGCTCCTCGCGTTCGAGGATCTGGCGACGTGACTCCTCGCCGATCACGCGGTGGAAGTTGCGCACCATCATGGGATACGGATGCGCCCCGTAAGCCGTGCCGAGGATGTAGTGGGTCGAGCGCACGTTGGTCACCCAATCGCGCATCGCTTCGTTGACCGCTTCTTTCAAGGTGGCCTGACCGGCGGTGACCGGCACAACTTTCGCCCCGAGAAATTTCATCCGCGCGACATTGAGGGCCTGACGCTTCATGTCCACCTCGCCCATATAGACCACGCAATCCAGGCCGAAACGCGCAGCAGCCGTTGCCGTGGCCACGCCGTGTTGACCGGCGCCGGTTTCGGCAATGACCCGCTTCTTGCCCATGCGGCGCGCGAGAATGATCTGGCCCATCGCGTTGTTGATCTTGTGCGCACCAGTGTGGACCAAGTCCTCGCGCTTGAGATAAATCTTCGCTCCACCAAGTTGGGCAGTGAGACGCTCGGCCAAATAAAGCGGGGTCGGACGCCCGACAAACTCGGCCAGCAGCTGATTCAATTCCCGGCGGAACTCCGGATCCTTCCGCGCCGCCTCGTAGGCTTGGGTCAATTCCTCGAGCGCGGTCATCAAGGTCTCGGGCACAAAGATTCCGCCATAGGGACCGAAGTGGCCGGTGGCGTCGGGCTGGCTGGTGATGGTGGCGCTCATGCGGGAAGTTTAACCACGGATTACACGGATATCACGGATGATCAGAGAAGGCATCTTTCCTTTGTTTCTGAATCGGTGTCATCAGCGTCATCCGTGGTCAACGATGTTTTGGATCATCTTGGTAATGGCTCGGCGATGCGGGGACGGGATAGCTATGCTCTCCAGGTCCCTAAGAGAAAACGCTTTGCGCTGTTCCGCGGACGCCGACAAGTCCCCCTTGGATCTGGGGTGGATTCGCAAGGTCACCCGCTCCCGGACAATGCTGTAGGTCAATTCGGCCGCCGGACCGGCCGGCGGCTCGCCATCCAAGGGCGGCAGCCGCCACATTCCGACCCAGCGCCGGGTAGCGGACTGCTGGAGAAGGACGGCCCGGCCATCCCAGACCCAAGCTGCCAGCTCAGTCCGTTCCTTGATCGCCGCCTTCGGCGCTTTGACCGGCAGTTTCTCCGGATGCTGCGCCGCGCAGAGCTCCTTTAATGGACAGAGCAAACAATCCGGCCGCCCCGAGCGGCAGACCAGCGCGCCGAGTTCCATCATGGCCGAGACAAATTCATACCCACCTTTAGCGGGCAGAAGTTCTTCGAGCTTGGCCCGGACTTTAGTCAATCCCGTCGCCGTATCGACCGGCGCGCGGAGATCGAACAATCTTGCAACCACGCGGATCACATTGGCATCGAGCACCGGCACTGGTTGATCAAAAGCAAAGGCCCGCACCGCTTGCGCGGTGTAGTCGCCGATACCGGGCAGGGCACGCAAACTTTCGTATTCTTGCGGGAATTGGCCAGACCAATCCCCGTCGATCTTTTTGGCCGAAGCATGCAAGTTCCGCGCGCGCCGGTAATAGCCAAGCCCCTGCCAGAACGTCAGGACCTCGGATTCGTCGGCCGCTGCAAGCTCCTGCACGGACGGAAACCGCTTCATCCACCGCTCAAAATAGGGAATCACCGCCGCCACCGTGGTCTGCTGCAGCATCATCTCACTGACCAAAATGGCATAGGGATCGCGCGTCCGTCGCCAGGGCAAATCCCGGCCGTGCCGCCGGAACCAAACGCGCAAACGCCGGCCAAAATCCGTCTTGTTCACGCCACCATCACAGCAAAGCAGCCGGCCCAGACGAAGCCCAACCTTCTCGACGATGGAGGAACGAGCGTTTACACTTTAAGAATTTCCCATGCCGCCGCTCCGCTCCCACACCGTGGCCCTGACTGCCGAGCAGGCGGACAAGCTGCGCGGCATCGTCGAACGGCAGGGCTTCAAATTCGAACCGCGGCCCTACACCCTTTATTTCGGACAAAAACCCGGCCTGACCGTGGCTGTCTACGAGAAAGGCCCCAAAGCGGTGATCCAAGGCAAGGAGACCGCAGACTTCATCCAATTCACCTTGGAACCCGAAGTCCTCGGGGAAGCCCGCCTCGGCTACGAGGACCTCCACCACCCCGAACGCTTCACCCCGCACTTCGGCATCGATGAAAGCGGCAAGGGCGATTTTTTCGGTCCTCTCGTCATCGCCGGCGTCTATACGGACGACGTCATCGCCCGGCAACTCCTCGAAGCCGGCATCCGCGACAGCAAATCGATCGGCTCCGACGCCCAAATCCGCAAAATGGCGGACGTCATCCGTGCCACCCCCGGCCTGGCCAGCGAGGTCATCGTGGTCTCGCCGGAGAAATACAATCCGCTTTACGAAAAAATCGGCAACCTCAACCGCCTCCTCGCCTGGGGCCATGCACGCGTCATCGAAAATCTCTGCGAACGCAAACCCGACTGTCCCTCCGCCCTGAGCGATCAATTCGCCAACCCGATCGTGCTGCAACGCGCCCTGATGACCGAAGGCCGCAAAATCGAACTCCGCCAGCAAACCAAAGCGGAGAGCGACTACGCCGTGGCCGCCGCCTCCATCCTGGCCCGCGAAAAATTCATCGACTGGCTGGCCGACGCCGAAAAAAAATGGGGACTCAAATTCCCCAAAGGCGCCTCCGCCGCCGTGCTCGAAGCCGCCCGCACCCTCGTCCACCAACACGGCCCCGACGCCCTCCGCGCCACGGCCAAACTCCACTTCAAAACCGCGCAGCAAGCACTGGCTTGATACCTCTCACTGAACACGGAGCCGAGCCTGCGAGACGGGCACTGGGCAACACTATTCTATGAAATTCCTCCTCCCCCTCATCCCCCTCCTTGCCATCACCACTTCCTTCGCCATGGAAACCAACGCAACATCGCTCACCCTTCCCGGGAGCGGGTGGAAAGTGATCACCCTCGCCGGGCAAACTCCGTTGGCCGATCATCCCATCACCTTTGCATTCGACGCCGAGGGCAACATCACCGGCGACACCTCCTGCAACCGCTTCGGTGGTGATTGCCAAATTGAGGGTGACAAAATTAAAGTCGGCCTGCTCCGCAGCACACGCCGCGCTTGCCAGGCGGACGTCATGCAGCAGGAGCACAGATTTCTCGCACTCCTCGGCGTAGTCACCTCATGGTCGATTGAGGGCAATGAACTTGTCCTCACCACGCCGGATGGCGTGGTCAAGGCTGAGCGACAGGCCCCGTCAGCAGAATAATTCTAGAGCGTCGCTTATCGGGCGAGGGTCACTTCCCCCGAAGCGGCGTCGGCCGAGCGCCGTCGCTGCGACTTCTCAGACCTTTTTAGCGACTTCAAAACCCTCTGCCCAACGAACCCAAGGCTCAAAGGGAACCCTGCCGACGCTTCCAGAGATACATCGCGCCCGCTCCGAGCAAGAGCAGCGCGTAGGTCGAAGGTTCAGGGACACTGGCGACACGAAAGCCGAGCCAGTTGGCCTCGGTAAGCGGGTTTTGGGCGTAGCGGTTTGTGGAGCTCAATACAAACGCCTCGTCGCCCCAGTAGCCACCGAGCGTCGAACGCTGACCCGTCGTGGAATTGTTGACGCCATTAGCGGCAGTCTCGATCCACTCCCGAACATTGCCGCCTTGGCCCATCGTGCCGTAAGGGCTGAGCCCGCCAGCGGCAGTCACTACCGCCGGCGCGCCCCAACCCGGCCCGGAAGCATAGAAAACCGCCGTGTTCGGATTGGTCCCACTGCCCACAGAGGTCGGGACGCTGCTGCTCGCCGTCGGGTAGAGGAAATAGTTCGTCCCGGCCGGATTGTAATACGCCGCCTTGTACCACTCGTTCTCGCTGGGCAGGAAATAGTAGGCATTTTTGTTGCGGTAGAGATTGGTCCCTCCCAGGGTCCAAGCGTTCGAGGCATCCTGCAGCGTCATGCTCCAAGCCGAGCCACTCCATGCTAGATTGTAGGCCGCCGTCTTCCCTGAGTTCGTGTTGAGGAAGTTGACGAAGGCGGCCGCCTCATACCAGCTGAGGGTGGCCGCCGGTTGGTTGTTCGACCACCCCCCCGCCGTGACATTCGCCAGCCCGCTGTTCGACGCCTTGGTGATCATGTTTTGCGTAATCTCGTAAATGCTCGCGCGATATTCGTAGGGCACCGCTCCATACTTGCTCCCGCTTGCCGGGTCAGTCGCATTGTTCGTCTGGCTGATTTGAACGAAGCTGATCTCAAAGCTGTTTGACCCGCTGCCAAAAGTGTCGGCTTGAGCGGACAGACTAAAAGAAAGGATTGAAACGGCGCCAAGGATGACGGCGGACGGAAAAGAGTTTTTGATCATCTGATATCAGTTACCTTCCGCCCCGCCCGATGACAAGCCCCAAAATAAGGAATGACGAAAAAATCTGGCCCAACGCCAGCCTTCAGGCAGACGGCCTTGCCGGGAACTCCCCGCCAAACAGAAGTTCAAAGGGGCGCTGCTCCCGCAGCAGTCCGGCAAAGGGACCGGTTCGGTCGCCTCCGTCGGTGTGCCGCGTAGATCACGCTGCCAAGGCCGACGGTGAGAAGCGCAAGTGTTGAAGGCTCGGGAACGGCGGCGCCCACCCCGACCTCGGCGCTTGCCACGCGGAAACCGACGTAAATATTCTCGGAAGCCGGATTGGCGTTGAAGGGCGAACTGTTCATGGACTGGAGAACCTGCGACTGATCTTCCGAACTGCCGCCCCACATCACGCGGTCCTCGGAGGGAATTGAGTTCGACCCGCTGACCGAGGTTTCCAGCCATTCCCAAACGTTACCACCCTGGCCCATGGTGCCGTAGGCACTCAACCCCCCGGACTGCTTCACCGGTGCCGGAGGAGCGGTGAGGCTCTGCGCATACACTGCCGTGCCGGCGGCCGTTCCACTCGCCACGGGAGTCGGGACGGAGTCGCTGCCAGTGGGATAGGTCCAGTAGTTGCCGGTCGCTCCGTCATTCTTTTGGTAGGCAGCTTTGAACCACTCGTCGTCGCTCGGAAGGAAGTAATACGCATTCTTGTTTCGGTAAAGATTCTGGCCGCCGTTCTGCCAGGCATCCACCGAACTCCAGAGGCTCATAACCCAGGAACTGTTGTCGGAACCGCCGTTGTAAGTCAGGTTGTACGCCGGCACGTTGCCAGTGGACGTATTCAGCCAGTTCACAAACGCCGCCATCTCATACCACTTCATGAAGGCCGCGGGTTGGCTCGCACCCCACGCCCCGGCGGTCACGCCCAGCAAGCCCCCGGCCGTCGCCAGCTCGATTTGCTCCTGCGAGATCTCGTCGGCGCCGATCCGATACACGTACGGCACGGCTCCGAGCTGATTGCGGGAGGCTGCATCGGCTGGATTTCCAGCATTGCCGACGTCGACGAAGGCGATGGAGAAGGTGTTCGACCCGCTGCCGAAGTTGTCGGCTTGAGCGGACAGATTAAAAGAAAGAATAAAAAAAGCGCCCAGGATGACGGCGGCCGGGTAGGTGCACTTGTGCATGTTTATGTAGTAATTCATGTCGCCCCCCTCCCCTCCCAATGACAAGCCCTAAACAACGAATGACGAAAAAATCTGGCCCAACGCCAGCGGAGTTGCGCCACCGCGCCAAATAGGCCTGCCGTGTTCCGTTTTTTTGCTCCCCGGGCCGCATTGGCCGACGTTTGCGCTGGCCTGAGCATGCCCCGATAGACAGAATGACAACGCGCTCGGGACCGATTCCGCAGCCGCATCCCAAGCAAGTTTTTTCCCGTGTATACCCAGAACGAAAAAGTCGAACCGATCGATGTCGCGGAGGAGATGTCACGCTCCTTCCTCGACTACTCCATGTCCGTCATCATTTCCCGCGCGCTGCCCGATGCGCGCGACGGACTCAAGCCCGCCCAGCGCCGCATCCTTTACGCGATGCACGATTTGCGGCTCTTCCCCGGGCGCCAGCAGATCAAGTGCGCGAAAATTTGCGGCGACACGAGCGGCAACTACCACCCGCACGGCGAAGCAGTCATTTATCCCACCCTCGTCCACATGGCGCAAAGCTGGGCCATGCGCGAAACTCTGGTCGACGGCCAGGGCAACTTCGGTTCGGTCGAAGGCGATCCGCCGGCCGCCATGCGTTACACCGAGGCGCGCCTGACCCACCTCGGCACCGCCCTCATGGCCGACATGGACAAGTCGACCGTCGACTTCGTCCCCAACTATGACGAACGCCTGACCGAGCCCGTCGTTTTCCCCGCGGCCTTCCCCAATCTTCTGGTCAATGGCGGCACCGGCATCGCCGTCGGCATGGCCACCAACATGCCGCCGCACAATCTCGGCGAAGTGATCGACGCGATTTGTGCGCAAATTGACCAGCCCGACATCAACCTCGACGGCTTGATGAAGCACGTCAAAGGCCCCGACTTCCCCACCGGTTGCCAACTCTGCGGGGTCGGAGGCATCCGCCAATACCTCGAAACCGGCCGCGGCTCGGTCAAGGTCCGCGGCAAAGCCGGGGTCGAGGAACTCAAAGGCAACCGCGAACAGATCGTGGTCACCGAAATCCCCTACAACGTCAACCGCGCCACCTTCGTCGAGCGGGTGGCCGATCTGGTCAACCAGAAGACGATCACCGACATCAGCGCCATCCGCGATGAATCGGACGAAAACACGCGGGTCGTCATC
>CAMBSX010000101.1 GCA_945870655.1 Chthoniobacter flavus
TTTGCCGCCGGTCTGGCTGTTGAGACAAGCGAGTTCTGGATCGAGCAACCGGAGCTCACCCTGCAGGGCGCGACCGGCTTGACCTCGTTGATCGAGGGCAATTCCATCCGCACGCGCAAGGGCGAAGGCAAGCGCCGCTTGCATTTCACCGGCCTCGCGGTCACTCCCTTGCTGTTTGGCGAGGAATCGGGGGTTCATGTCCGCCTGGAGTCCGAGCAAACCCAGCCTCTCTCTCGCGGCGCCTTGGTTGTTCACCGCGGCGTCTCGGTCGGTCGCGTGCGCGAACAATCGCTTTCCCCTTCCGGCGTGCCCTACATCGACATTGAAATCGAAAACGTAAAACGCTCGTTGCTCAAAACCAGTTCGCGCTTTTGGACCGTGCCGGCGTCCTCTGTCACTATGGGGCCGGGCGGCATCCGGGTCGACTTGACCAGTCTGGACACTCTCCTGCAGGGGGCGGTGGCTTTTGATGACTTCGGGGTGAGCGGGGCTCCTCTGGCGGATGGCGCGACCGTGGCTTTGGTCGAGAACGAGGCTCTGGCCAAAGCGTCCGGGGTGCCGGTCAATATTACGTTCCAGAACGGACGTGGTCTGCGCGCGGGGCAGACGCGCCTGACCTATCTCGGCATCCCGGTCGGAATGGTCACGGATCTGAAAACGGTCGACGGTCTGGTTCAGGTCACGGCGCGATTTAACCCCGGTTTCGATTTTCTGCGTCTGGCCGGCGCCTCGTTCACTTTGGTCGAACCGGAGATTTCACTCAAAGGCGTGAGCGGGCTGGAGACCCTTCTCACCGGCGTGGTCATCGAATGCGAACCGGGAGGCGGGACAACCCTCAAGACAAGCTTTGCCGGCCGTGTCCCCAAAGACGGCAGCGACATTGTGGAGCAGAGCGAAGCCGGACGGAAGTTCCGGCTCCTTTCGCGAGCCACTTCCACGGGGGAAGGTGCGCCTGTGCTCTACCGCGACTTGCAAGTCGGCGTGGTTCTCGAGAAGAAACTGACCAAGGACGGCAAGAGCGTTGAATTGGTCGTCGGCATCGAAGCGGAGTACATGCATCTGGTGCGGCAGAATTCCGTCTTTTGGGACGAGCGCGGCCTGCGCGGGTCGATCGGGTTTTTCAACATCAACCTGCGGGCCGCGATGCCCTTGCCGGTCGAAGGTGGCGGCGGCTCGATCGCTTTTGGGACCCCGGACAAAGCCGGGCCCCCGGCGCCGGCCAATGCGGCTTTCACTCTCTACGACAAGCCGCAGCGCGAATGGCGCAAGTGGCAAGATCCGGCCTTCCGCTAATCCGGGCCGCCGGGAGGTCAGGCGTAGGGAAGAAATGCGGTGTGCACCTCGGGCGGCACATCGATCATTTTGTAATCGGCCGAGGAGACGAAGAGCAGGCTTTGCCGGCCCTTTCCGAGGAGGTGATGGCCCGAATCGTAGATTTCGTGGTCGAGGGTGACAAACTTGCGGTTGTAACCGCCGATCCGGATACGCACGCTCACCGTCTCGAATTCGCGCGTTTCACGGACAAACTTGTGCTCGAACGACCGGGTCAGGATGTAGAAAGGCGTGTCCTTGAGGTTGAACTTGGGCATGACGCGGTTGAAGAAGAGTTCGCGGGTCTTCCCCACCCACATGGCATACATGCCGAAGTAGACGTTGCCCACCGAGTTGGTGTCGGCATAAGTCGCCATGAACGAGTGGACAAACCATTTGTCCTCGAAGTGACCGCCCAGCGGATGCTGCACCGCACCGACCAGAGATTTGGCCGCGTCGGTGATGGCGGCGGCCGCGCCGGCCAGACCGGGTAGCGGGTGCGCTGCTGCTTGGGCCGGTGCGGCTGGCCGGGCCGGCGCGGCGAGGGGCATCATGTTGTCGGCCGGGGCATCGAGTTGCTCAACGTCGCTGACGAAATCTTCGGAGGCCGTCGGCTTGGCCAGGGTCCACACCACGTAACCGAGCGGCAGGAGGGATCCGATGATCATGAAGGCGGGGTAGCCGAGGAGGTAACCAAAGGCGAAAATGACCACGGCCAGACTGCCGAGGCAGAACATCTTGATCTGCGGGATGCGGTTGGCTGGCGTATTGATGTAGCACCGTGCCATTCCGAGCGCCGAATAACCGACGAAAAAGGTGGCGTAGAATATCATGAAATATTCCAACTCCAGCCCGACGGCCGCACCGATCAGGGCCACGGCGCCGCAGAAGATGAAGATCGGAATGGGTGAGGTGACCAACGCGGTCGGAATGAGGGCAAAAATGGCGTTTACACTGGTGCGCACATTGCTTTGCAGGAACCAGCGTAGCGCGATGTAGCCGCTGTCGAGGGTGGCCAGGACACAGGCGCACAAGAACACGCAGTAAGCGCCGAAGATCCACGGATGATCCCCCGCCTTCTCGAACAGGAAACGCATGACCGAGTCATGCCCGTAAATGTGACCACCCAGCCCGCCATGGAGGAATTTGCCGGCTCCCGCACTGAGCGCCCAGAGGGCAAGGAGTCCGTGGAAGAGCAGGAGAAGGAAAAATTGGAGCGCCCCGACGATATAGGCCGCCGCGATGGAAACGCGCTCGCGATGCATCTGGATGGCCCGTTGCCATTGCTGCAGGTCAAGCCAGGGCCCGAGGAGAAAGCCGATGATGATCGGTATGATGTATCCCCAATAATTCCAGTTGTCGGTCGGCAATTGTTCCACCGCGATCGATGGCAAGGCGGGCGAGATGTGGGACGGAGCGCTCAAGAGGATGCCGACCGCGCCCAGAATGATGAGGAAGATGACGCCGTGGCTCCACTTGATGCGTCGGATATTGAATTCCTCGCCGAACAAAATGCCCGCCGCGAGGATGACCAGAAGGATGAGCGGGAGGTAAAGGATCTGCGGTTCCAACCCGAGAGGCATCCACCCGTAGCGGATGAGCGCAAAAACGGTGAGGGTGATGGCCAGTACTTGATAGAGGAAAAAAATCAGGCGGAACGGGCGCGACCAACTGGTGAAAAATTTCCCGAGGGATTCGGAGCCGCCGTCTTGCCGCCGCGCCAGGTGGTGGGTGACGAGGCCGAAGGTGATCAGCCCGAGGCAGTTTGGGATGGCAAAGCTGAGGAGGCCGACCAGACCGAATTGCGAGGTGAATTGTACCGAGAAAAACAGCCCCAGGCCCCACATCCAGGAGAGGCTGACGGTGTTGCCCCAGAGGAGGGTGTTGAACCAGCGGTATGGTTTGAGTTCGTTGGAGGAGGCCATCAGATGCGGAAGTTTGTTATGCGGGAACCCTACCATACTGCCCGGGTGAGCCCAACCCATTGCTGGGGGTCCCTTTCAGAGCGCTTGTCCTAATCCGGCAGCGGGTTAGATTCGAGGCCTCTTTGCCGCCATGGGCACCACCATTCCGACCAGCCACGACATCCGCCAAAGCTTCCTCGACTTCTTCCGGGAGAAGGGCCACACGGTCGTCCCCTCGTCGAGCCTCATGCCGGATTCGCCGAACCTGCTCTTCACCAATGCGGGGATGAACCAGTTTGTCCCGATCTTCCTCGGCAATGCCAACCCCGAAGTATCCCGCTGGCCAGGTGCGGTGGCTGGCGCCGACACGCGCGCGGCCGACACGCAGAAGTGCATCCGGGCGGGTGGCAAGCACAACGACCTCGAAGATGTCGGACTCGACACCTACCACCACACCTTTTTCGAGATGCTCGGCAATTGGAGTTTCGGTGATTATTTCAAGAAAGAGGCGATTGATTGGGCTTGGGAGCTTCTCGTTGATCGGTGGAAATTTCCCCCTGCACGGCTCTACGCCACCGTCTATTCGCCGTCGCCGGGTGATCCGAGCGAGTTTGACCAGGAAGCTTGGGAGTACTGGGCGGTGCATTTTCGCGCTGCCGGCCTCGACCCGCAGGTCCACATCGTTCCGGGGAACAAGAAAGACAACTTCTGGATGATGGGCGAGACGGGTCCGTGCGGTCCGTGCTCCGAGCTGCACGTCGACCTCACCCCGCAGGGCGACACCGGCGGGGCGCTGGTCAACAAAGGTACCGCCGAATGCATCGAGATCTGGAATCTTGTCTTCATCCAGTTTAACGCCAACCCCGACGGCACTTTCACCCCGCTACCCGCGCGCCACGTGGATACCGGCATGGGCTTCGAGCGGGTCTGTTCTGTCATCCAAGGCACCAAGGGATTCACCGATTTTTCCGGCGCGCGTATCTCGAATTACGAAACCGACGTCTTCCGTCCCCTCTTCGCCGAGATCGAAAAAATGAGCGGCAAACGTTACGCCTCCACCCTGCCGGAGGCCGGCTCCACCGGTCATTCGGAGCAGGAAAAAATCGATATCGCTTTCCGGGTCATCGCCGACCATGCCCGGACGCTTTCCTTCGCTGTGGCCGATGGCATCAATCCCGGCAACAGCGACCGCAACTACGTCCTGCGCCGCATCCTGCGCCGCGCCGTGCGCTACGGACGCACACTCGGGTTTGAACAACCGTTTTTTTACCAACTCGTCGGAGTGCTGGCCCGCTCCATGGGCGGGGTGTTTCCCGAGTTGCCGGCCAAGCAGGCTCACATCGCCGGAGTGCTCAAGACCGAGGAAGAAGCGTTCAATCGCACCCTCGACAAAGGTCTCGCGCTTTTCGAGACGGAGGCGGCCCGTGTCGGCCAGGGCGGGCAGATTTCCGGCGCTTTTGCTTTCAAGCTCTATGACGAACAGGGATTTCCCCTCGATCTGACTGAATTGATGGCCCGGGAACGCGGGCTGGCGGTCGATTCCGCGGCATTCGAAGTGCTCATGGAAGAGCAGCGGGTCCGCGCCCGTGCCGCCCAGAAAAAACAGGTTATCACCGTCTCCGGAGTGACCACCATGACACCGACCCTTTTTGTCGGCTATGACCAGGCAACGGTGCGGGCCAAAGTTCTGGAAGTCGTCGATTTGAAGGGCAACTTGGCCGTTGTTTTGGACACCAGCACTTGCTACGCGGAAATGGGCGGACAGGTCGGGGATTCCGGCGAGCTTCACTTCGGAGCCGATCTGTGGACGGTGACCGGAACGCAAAAAGCGGGTGATGTGTGGCTTCATGTCATTGCCGGCGACGGAGCTCCGCCGGCCGGTGCCGAAGTCGAGCTCCGCTTCGACGCCTCCCGCCGCGCCGCCATCGAGAGGCACCACACCGTCACTCACCTGCTCCACTGGGCGCTGCATGAAGTGGTCAGCCGCGAGGCCGTGCAGAAAGGCAGCTACGTCGGGCCGGACAAGTTGACCTTCGACTTCAGCAGTCCCGCCCTCACCCCGGAACAAGTGGTCTCGGTCGAACGTCTGGTCAATGCGAAGATCCTCGAAAACGCGCCCGTTACTTGGAGCGATGTTCCTTATGCCGAGGTGCGCGGCCGTGAGAACGTCATGCAATTCTTCGGCGACAAGTACGGCGACCGCGTCCGGGTTGTCCAGATCGGCGGACAGGCTGGAGCCCTGGACGGCTACAGCATGGAGCTTTGTGGCGGCACCCATGTGCGCGGCACGGGAGAAATCGGGCTCTTCCGCATCATCAGCGAAAGTGCGGTCGCCGCCGGAGTGCGTCGCATTGAAGCTCTCGCCGGGGCCGAAGCACAGTGCGCGGCCGAATCGGATCGCGAGCGCCTCAAAGCCATTGCCACCCAATTGGGGTCTCCTCTGGCCGACGTGGAGAAAAAGTTGGCAAGCGTCATCGCCCAGCAAAAAGATCTCGAAAAAGCCCTCAAGTCGGCCCGACAGCGCGAAGCAGCCGGCCGGGCCGCCGGGCTGCTCGGCCGGGCTGAAAACATTGCCGGCCATCCGGTGATCATCGCCGACCTTGGTGAGGCGGATGGCGACACTTTGCAAGCGGCCGCCGAGGCGCTCAAAGCCAATTTCGACGGCATTATCGTGCTCGGGGGTTGCACCAACGGCTCGGTGTCCTTGGTTGCCCTGGTTGGCCCCGGACACACCGCAAAAATCGCCGCCGGAAAGATTATCCAATCGATCGCCCCGCATGTCGGAGGCAAAGGCGGGGGCCGTCCTGAGGCCGCCCGCGGCGCCGGAAAAAATCCCGAGGGACTCTCCGTGGCACTGACCGCCGCGCGCGAGTTGCTTGTCGCCGCACTTGTTTGACGTTCCTTTTGGGGGTGTCCGTCACACTGCTCGGTACGGGGTACCCTGAGCTGAGCTGACTTAGCCCCCGAAAACGAGACAGTGTCGAGTGAGAGTTCTGCGACGCATAACCCTCCGGACCCGCCGGATGGCGGAGACCGCCGAAGGCCGAGTGACTTGTCGATCCGATTCCAGAAGCTGGTGGGTCTATTCAGACCGATTGATACTACCCTTGGCGGTGCTTTTTCAGGGCTAGGATCGCGACGCCGACCAGCAGGAGTGCCATGGCCCGCGGCTCGGGAACAGCGGTCACGTTGTCCACACCGAGCGTACCGACCACAGGGTCGCCGCTGAGGCTCGCGGTGCTTGTGGCATGGAGAATCCGCAACGCGAAACCGCTCGAGAGGAACGAGGAGAAATTATCGATCTGGCCGACCGTCGTGAGTGCCTCCTCGGTGACGAGAAACTCCGCCGTCTGCCAGCCAGTCCCGACGCCGAGCACATACGGTGTCGAGGAGATATAGCCCAGGCCTGCGCCGTCTCTGAGCCCGAGGCGAATCTGCAGGGCTGAGCTTCCGGAATTCAAAAGATCCATTCGGATCGAGGTGACGCCATCGGTGATATAGTTCGAGTCCCATTGGGAAACATTGAACACTGTCAGTCGGCTGAAGCTTCCCGTGCCGTCTGCGACTGATTGCATGTAGGAGTCGCCTACCCCAGCCGGGCCGCCGTCGGGCACGACAGAAAGGTATGTGGGGTCCCCCTGGCCCTTCTGCCAGTTGTCGAGTGAACCGCTGAAGGTATCAATGGTTCCGACAGTGATCGCGCCAGCGAACGGGATGCTGAAATGAAATAGAGCAAACGCGGCAAGGATGAATTTGCGAGGGATAATTTTCATGGCCGTGAGGATTAAGTCCTAAAAGTGGTTGAAATACAAAAGCGTCTTGCTCGTCAATCAGGAAAACCACTTTGCCACGAGGACCGAAGCGGTCAGGGGATTTTGCGAGGACTAATGGTATG
>CAMBSX010000102.1 GCA_945870655.1 Chthoniobacter flavus
CTGCATCCGGGCAACCTGCCTTTCGACCTCGTACAGCCGGACGGCAGCGACCTCCGCTTCGTCGCCGCCGATGGACAAGTCCTGCCCTTCCACCTCGAAAAATTCGATCCGCTCATGGCGGAGGGCTTCGCTTGGGTCAGAGTCCCGGCCGGCGGAGAAAAGGGGGCGGCTGAATTTTTCCTCTACTACGGCAATGCCGCGCCCGAGGCCGAGGGCGCTCCCGACCAGGCCAAAACCTACCCCGAAAACGCGGCCTTCGTTTACCACCTCAACGAACGAGGCACCCCGCCCCAAGATGCCACGGCCAACGCGTCGCATGCCGGAAGCGCCGGAAGCATCTCCGAGGGAACCATCGTGGCCGACGGCTTGCGCCTGGTCGGACGCGACCCGGTTTCCATTCCCGGTTCGGCAGCCAATGCATGGAGTGCGGACGGCAGCCTCACACTCATTTTCTGGGTCAAACCGATCGCCACGGCCAACGAGGCCATTCTTTTCACCCGCCCGGGCGCCGGAAATTTCCGCTTGGGCCTGGCTTCCGGCGGTGCCCCTTTCCTCGAAATCGACGGCCAACCCCGCGCGGTGGCCGCGGAAACGTTGTCCGCCGCGACGTGGCGCCAAATCGCGGTCACCGCGAACAGCGGGAAGATGACCCTCTACCTCGACGGGCGCGAGGTCGGGGCGCTGGCCGCACCATTGCCGGCCGGTGATGGTCCGATGTTCCTTGGCGGGCCCGATCCGGCGGTTTCGAGCGAAGGACGTTTCCTCGGGGAATTCGACGAGTTGCAGGTCTATCGCGCGGCCCTTTCCGCGCCCGACTTGCGCCTCATGAGCATCAACCAGTCGGGCAACGAGATGGCCAGCAAGGTCTTGAGCTTCGCCGAGTTGGAAGGCGGCGGTGCCGGCGGGGGTCATGGCGGCGCGCTCGAACACGTCATGCTCTTCGGCGACATCGCCAACAACATGATGTTCGACGGGTGGATCGCCGTGGTGGTCTGCGTCATCATGATGATCATGGGATGGTCGGTTGCGGTGGCCAAATTCATCCGCTTGCGCGCCCTGATGAAAGGCGACAGCGAGTTCCTCCGTCAGTGGGGTGAAGTCTCCGGCGACTTGACGGTGCTGGATGGCGATGACCCGGACTCTTTGACCAACCTGCGAATGGAAGCGATGGAGGCTAAAGGAGCAACGAAGCAAAAAGCAGGCATCCAAGGAATGCTCGATTCCCCCTGCTACCACCTGTATCACCTTGGCATTAAGGAGATCCGCCACCGCATCTCCGGCCCCGACCGCCACCAAGGGTTGTCTGTCCGTTCCATTCAGGCCATCCGCGCCTCGCTCGACGCCGGTTTGGTCCGGGAGCGGCAGCGGCTGAACAAAGGCCTGGTTATTCTCACCACAAGCATCGCCGGCGGCCCTTACGTCGGCCTCCTCGGCACGGTGGTTGGCGTCATGATCACCTTCGCCATTATCGCCAAGTCCGGCGAGGTGGATGTCAACTCGATCGCGCCGGGTATTGCCAGCGCCCTGCTGGCCACCACGGTAGGCCTCTTCGTGGCCATTCCGGCCCTTTTCATGTACAGCGTCCTCAGTTCGCGGATCAAAGACGTGATCTCTTCGATGCAAGTCTTCATTGACGAATTTGTCACCAAAATGGCCGAAGCTTATCCGCCGCCCGGGGAGGGTCTGCCCCCCCGCTTCGCCCCGCCCTCCAACGAGCCCGCCGCGGCCAACCTGAACTGACCCATGGACGCCGGAGGAGACGACAAGAGTTACGACGACATCAACGTCACGCCGATGGTGGACCTCTACCTCGTGCTTCTCCTTATTTTTATCATTATGACCACGGCCGGAGTGCAGGGCATGAAGGTTGATCTGCCGAAATCCTCGAGCAAGCCCGCCGACCTGAGCGGACCCAAAAGCCGGGCCATCACGGTGAACAACCAAGGCCAGATCGCCCTCGATACCGTGCCTGTGACCTTGGCCGAGTTGGAGGCGCGACTCAAAGCACACCAAGCGAGCGTGCCGGAATTTCCCGTGGTGGTGCGCGGCGACCGCCAAACCCAGTATGAAGGCGTGATGAACGTGATCGACGTTTGCGGGCGCCTCGGCATCACTCAAGTCGGCTTGGCCACGGTGGCTCCGGATCAATAGACCATGGCCAGCTTGCCTCCAACCTCCGGCTCCCCCGAGACCGGAAGCAAAAAGTCGCCCGTCTTCCTGATTGTCGGTCTCGGGGCCGCACTTCTGGCCGTGGCCGCAGGGGCTTTCTTTTTCCTCGGCGGGGAAAGCAAACCGAAAAAGAAGACAACCAGTGTGGTCAACATCATGCCGGTGCTCCCGCCGCCGCCCCCGCCACCACCACCCACCCCGCCACCACCACCGCCCGATCAAGCCGAACCCCCGCCCGATGCTCCTGAATTTGTCGAAGAGGCTGCGCCGGATTCACCGCCCGAGCCGGAGGCAGCGCCCGATGCTCCTGAGCCAATGGGCTCCAATATCCAAGGAGATGGCCCGCCCGATGGCTTCGGCCTGGTCGGAAAAGGAGGCGGCGGCATGATTGGCAGCCGCGGTCAAGGCGGCGGAGCCGGCACGCGGTTCGGATGGTATGCCGGGCGGGTGCAGAATGCAGTGTCGGCCGCGGTGCGTAATCATAAGCTGACGCGCACCTCGCGCATGACGGTCAAAGCGCGCATCTGGGTCGATCGCACCGGGCGGGTGACCCGTGCATCCATCGAGGGATCCTCGGGGGATCCAGCCATTGACCGTGCCCTCGAATCCGAAATTCTCAACGGCGCCCAATTGCCCGATCCTCCGCCGGATGATATGCCCATGCCGATCGTTATGCGGATCAACACCTCACGACCATGAAAGGCCCCACTTTTCAGACCATCCTGGCCGCGCTCGTCCTAACGGCCGCTTGGTGCCGCGCCGCGCAACCGGCGGGCCCGGTCGAAGCCGTCCCACCGGCCGAGGTGGCGCTTCCCTCCGCTGCCGTCCCGGCGGGGGAAAGTCCGGCCGTCGAGGAGGGGCCTTCAGCCGAAATCTTGGAGGCGACCGCGGTCGAAATTGCTGCGGTGCCCGTCGAAACCTCCCCCGTGGCCCCGGCTGTCGAGCCGGAGCTTCCCACTTGGACCGTCGAGCCATATGCCAAGGAAGAAACCGCTCTCTTGGCCGCCACGGCGGCCACGGCCGGGAATCATGCGACCGCCGCCGCGGAAACCCCGGTGGCACCACCGGATGCCGGCCAGAATATCGCCACCACGCCGACCGGCAATGTGGTGATCAACCTGATCAACAAGCTGGTTGAGCGTGGTGTGCTCACCGCGGGTGACGCCCGCGGCATGATCACCCAAGCCCAAGCCGAAGCCGAGACCCAGAAGGTGCAAAACGAGTCGGACATGTTTGCCATCGCGCAAATTGCCGCCGTCCAGACCATGACCGACCAGGCCCTGGCCGAACAAACCGGTATGAGCGCGGTCGACGCCTCACGGCGTGAAATGGAGGCGGACCTGCGCGTCAGCCACATCCCCGCCCCGGTGCGCGAACAGTTGGTGGCCGACATTCGCCGGGAACTGGCCGCCGGAGGTGTCTCCATCGGCGGTCCCGAGCGGGCGCCGCCCGGACTCCCCGCTCTCCTCGCCCAGCTCAAGCCCGAGGGTGAAATCCGCTTCCGCTACGAGGCGGATCTTTACCCTTCGAACAATTTCGACGGACAAAACGCTTTTGTGAATTTCAATGCGATCAACACAGGTTCACCGATCAACATTCTGCCCTCCGCCCTCGCCCTGAACCCGCCGCCGCAGTGGAACACCGATCAGAACCGCAACCGCTACCGCATGCTTGTCCGCCTCGGCACCGGCATCGAACTGGGTGACAACTTCAGCGCCGGCATCCGCATGGCCACCGGGGACAACAACTCGCCAGTCACGGCCAACCAGTCAATCGGGCTGGCCAATCAAGGCCAGGGCGGCCAATTCAGCAAATACGCCATCTGGCTCGATCGCGCCTACATTCGCTATGACATCGGGGGCGGCGGGCCGGAGACCGGTTTGCTTGCCGTGGGAGCCCCTTACTCCATGGTCGGCCCGGGTCAACCGGGGGGCGGGGCCGGGGCGACTTTCTGGGTCGGCCGCTTCGACAATCCTTTCTTTTCCACCCCGATCATTTTCGACAACGACCTCGGCTTCGACGGTGCCGCCCTGCGCCTGACCTACAACTACAATGATGTCTTTGTTCCCTCGGTCGTGGCGGGTGCGTTCCCGGTCTTCAACACCGACCTAAACTTCTCCTCGAACCAGGCGGAGAAGTATCCGAGCTACGACAAATATCTCTTTGCCATCCAGGGCGGCACCCAGGTCAACATCACCCGCAATTGGAGCACGCAGGTCGCGGCGGCCTATTACTCTTTCTACAATATTGAGGGAAAATTTTCCTCCCCCTACACCCAGTATTCCGAGGATGACGCCGGCGACACCGACAACAGCCGCCCTTCCTTCGCGCAAAAGGGCAACACCTACCGCACGCTGCGCAACGTGGTTCCGCCGCCGGGCTCGTCCGAGCTGCTCATGGATTACCAGTATTTCGGACTGGCCACCCCGTTCCAGAATTTGGCCTTCACCGGCAAGCTCAGCTACGATGGCTGGGATCCCATCACTGTTTCCCTGATCGGCGAATTCGTGAGCAACCTCGCCTTCAATTCGTCGGCAATCAACGAGGTGGCGGTCAACAACCTGAGCGTCGATGACAATCTTGAGAGTGACGGCACCTATGAGGGTGACCCCAACGCGTGGCTGGTCGACATCGAAGCGGGGCATGCCGAACTCGACAAGCTGGGCGCCTGGCAACTTTCCTTCGGCTACCGCTATATCGGTTCCGACGCGGTGGTCGACGGCTTCAATGATTCGGACTTCGGGCTGGGCGGCACCAACATGAAGGGTTTCACCTTGGCGGGCCGAGTCGCCCTCTCACCACAGGTCTACCTCGGCCTCCGCTGGTATGGCTCGGAAAGCATTGCCGGACCTCAGTATGACATGAACATCTTCCAGGTTGATCTGGGAGCCAAATTTTAGCCTCCATGACGCGTCCCATTCTCTTGCTTCTGTTTCTGCTCGTCGCCACCCCTTTCCCCCTCGCGGCCGAGGAGGAAGGTGCTGTCGAAGCCCAGTTGAGGGAAGCTTTGCGCAATACCATGCTCCAATTGCGCGAAGCGCAGGCCAAAACAGCGGAAATGGAGGGCACGGCCGTGCAGGCGGAAATGACGGCGGCCAAAGCCAAAAAGGAAACCGCTGCGGTGCAGGCGCAGTTGGTGGACGAGCGCAACAATGCGGCCAACCAAACGGCCGAACTGCGGGCCGCCATGACGCAGGTTGAAGACAAAGCCATCGCGCTCGGCGCACAAGTGGCCAAGTGGGAAAAAGATTACCGCACCCTGACCGAACGGACCCGCAAATCGGAGCACGAGCTGGCCAAAGCGAGGGGCCGCATCATCGTTTTGGAACGCGCCGTGGCCGAGCAACAAGTCCGGCTGGCCGAGATGAAAAATCTGGCCGACGAAATCCTCGACCGTTACGCCGCGCACAGCCTCGGCCGCACCATGCTGTCCCGCGAGCCCTTCATCAGCGTGAACCGGGCCGCGCTCCAGACCATCATGCAAGATCTCGAAACGCGGGTCCGGGCGACCGGTCTGCCCCGCCCGCCGTCCCCGCCCGCGACGGCACCTGCACCTGCCCCTTCCAACCAATGAAAAACCCACCGATGCTCTCCCTCCTTACCCTAGCCATGGCCGCCTTCGGCCCCGGTTCCCCCCTCCAAGCCGACGACGCCGTGGTGGCCAAGATCGGCGAGCGCGAAGTCAAAGCCTCCGAAGTCCGCCCGTATTTGGAGGCGCTCCCGGCCGCCGATCGCACTGCGTTGACCGGGGACAAGACCGCCCTGACCCGCTTCGTCCGCTCGGTCCTGGTCAACAACGCCGTTTTGCAAGATGCCACCGGGGCCGGTTGGGACAAAAAGCCGCAAACCATCGCCGGCCTCGCACGGCTCCGCGACCAATATGTGGTCGAAAGTTACCTCGCCGAAGTGGGCAAAGTCCCGGAGGGTTATCCTTCCCAGGAAGAGATCGAGAAAGTTTACGCGGCGGAAAAAGACCGTTTGCAACTCCCGCGCCGCTATCGGCTCTCCCAGATTTTCATTGCCGACGACGGCGATAAAAATGCGGCACGCAAAAAGGCCGAGGAAATTGCCGACACCTTGAAAACCAAACCGGGCGAGTTCGCCGCTTTGGCTAAAGCCAACAGCAACGATGCGGCCTCCGCCGCGCGCGGCGGGGAACTGGGCTGGTTGGCCGAAGCCGAAATCACCCCGGAAATCCGCACCGCGGTGACCGGACTCGCCAAGGGTCAGATCTCTGCTCCGGTCGAAGGCCGGGCCGGGTTTCATCTTATCCTGCTCCAAGATGTGCGCGAGGCAGGCCCTGCGCCGCTAGACGAGGTGAAAGGCGAAATTGCCGCCATTTTGCGCAACCAGCGCGCCGCGCTCAACCGCGAATCACACGTCGCCAACCTCCTGCAGCGCCAGCCCGTTTCGGTCAACGAGCTGGCCCTCGATGCCCTGAAGTGACCTGGTGCCACCCTCGGGTGCCATGAACCTTGAGAGTTGAGTGAGGAGGAGCAGGAGCAAAGCAGAGACAACCCAAGGTGACTGGGGTCGGCCGGACCAGTCGCCGGCTTTCAACCTCTCAACGCTCAACCATCAGCTTTCCACCCCCTTTGTCAGATGAGCGAAGAAAACAACCCCTCCCCGGAACCTGATGCGGATCGGGCGCCGTCCCCCGCGGCCACGCCCGTGCCTATCCGGCCCGCCGGATGGCAGGCGGCGCATAAGGCCGGCCGGGGGAAAGCACGGAGCGTTCTTTCCTTGCCGACACGGCCCGCGCAAGCCTGGGAACCTCCTTCCGAATACGCAGACCACGCGCGGATCACCCGCGAGCCGAAATCGCCCCCTTCCCCCGGCCAGCCTTCGAGCCCTGCCCGAAGCACACCGCCCTCG
>CAMBSX010000103.1 GCA_945870655.1 Chthoniobacter flavus
GAGGATGCTTTCAAATCCTTGTTCCGCCGACTCAAAACTCCGCCGCCACGGGACATTCGACACCTATTTCCGCCACGGTATCTCGCCGCCGTTCGAAGCTACCCGCAAAGGCGCTGACGACCTGGGGTGATCGTCCCACAACAATCTCACGCTCTTAAGTCTGCAACCCAGTACGCTGCCTTTTCTCCCTATCTCTTCTGCACCCAACGCCACGTATTGTTGTCCTGCGGAACCTCGATCCATTCGCCGCTGAACGAGCGGTTGCGCCACAATTCGCCTTGCTGGGCCTGAACGTCAGCCAGCGGCAATTCTCGCTCCGCGGCCAGCTGCCTCATGACCACGAGGCGGTCCGCATTCTCCTCCGCGACGGTCTTCTCGACATAGGCTCCGTAGCTTCCCTCCGGCCGGCTCAACACGGAAAGCAGGCCATCACGCCCCTCGCCGACCAGTCTCGAATTTTTGAAGGTCTGGATATCTCCCACTCGGGACCGACGCCTCGCATCGGCCGCCGGCAGGTCGGCTCTAGGCGCGGGCTTCGCCGCCGGGGAACCCGGGCCGCGCTCGTAAATGTCGACGCGCATGTTGATGTCGACGACCAAAGGTTCGGGGGTGGCGAGTCTGACGGTCGGCCCCTGACAACCTCCCGAGAAGAGAGCGGCCGCCATCACGAGGACGCGCACAATCATCGCCTTCCTCCCTGTTGCCATCGCGAGGGCCGCTGGGCTGCGTCTCCGTGAAAGACCAACTCGAAGTTGCGGCGGCCGGCCGGCCCTTTCATGCGAATATCCATAATGCCTTGTTTTCCCACAAACCAGAATTCCGATCTTGCTTCCGTGTAGTCGAAGTCCCGCAGGGTCTCAAGGCTTACCCTGCTGAGCTCACTTTTCAGCGCCGTCCAGTCCGGGGGCAGGGACGCGAGCAAATCGTTCAACTTGTTGACCACCACACGGCCTTCGCCCTGTCCCGAAGCTTCCCCCCGCACTCTTTCCACCACGGCGGCACAACCATTGGCCTCAAGCTTGAAATCGGCCAGTCCATCCATGACAAAATGCTGAGGGGCGCCGTCTGCGGTCAAGGGTGCGAGATCCACGTCCTGCCCTGAGATCCAACCGGTCCATGGCGATTCGGGCTGGAGGAAGAAGCTAAAGCCTCCATTGACGTATCCGCGGTAGGCCCGCCCCCCGAAGTCGCCGTTGATTCCCTTGCGGTCAAACGTGACCGAAACCCACAGGTCGCTCGCGTGGAAGTTCCGCCAACGCGCCCGGCCGAACTTCACCACATTGACCAAGTTGTTGCGCAAGACGTCAGGAGGATAGTTAAAGAGGAGATCCCCCCGCACTTTGCCCAGCGAAAGCTCGTAGGCCGGGAAATCATAGTCCTCCTCCGGAACCTCGAGGACGAATTCGACATTCAGCCCGGCCAGGGAGGAAAGCGAAAGATTGCGCGCTACGGTATGAAAGGCGAGAGGCAAGCCGACCTGCGAGCGCCCCCCCACCGCGATGACCACCCGTCCAAAATTCACGCGCAAAGTGTCCACGTTCCACCCCTCGCTCTCCTGCACCGCCGCCGGCTCCGTGGCCGACTCGTCCGCCGCCTGCATGTATTCAAAGAGCGCCTCCCCGACATAGACCGTAGGACCGATCAGCTTCACTTCCTCCAAGTCGCGCTTGGCCAGGCCGGCCAGGGTGAAAATAACAAAGGCGGACCTCACGGTGACCGCGCGACGCAACGGGTCCGTCGGGGAGAGCAGTTCGATGTCACTGAACTCTACTTGGTGCCTGATCTCGCCCAACTCGTCAGCCACCGCGCCGAAGGGGACGTCCCGCAAGGCCGTGTCAACTTGCAGGCTGATCGCGGGCAAACCGCCCGGCAGTTCATCGGGCCGCACCTGCATTTTAACCAGATCGAGTGATTGGATGATCAGAGCGCCGCCGGGCTCGCGCGCCGGGGAAAATTCGCCCTCGGCCATAAGACGTTCGAATCCCTCACCGGCAATCATCCAGCCGGAATCGACCCGGATTCCCGCGACGCATCCCTGCTGCAGGCCGGCCACCGTGAAACTGAGCTGGGAGAGACCCGCACCCATGACCGGCAAACTTCCTGCCGGATCGTGGCTGGCGAGGTAAAAATTATCGACCATCAGGCGGTGCAATTGTTCGCCTTGCGCCGGTCCCAGGGAGGTCAGCGTTCCGTTGAGCCCGGCCGAAAGGTCCACCCCCGATTCACCGAAATTCTCGGCCCACAAAGACCCGCGTTCGATGGTCACCTCGTCGATTTCCCATCCCACTCCACCCCCCGAGCCCCCGCCACGGGAAAAATGGGCAACGGCATTGGGATCAAAGCGGATAAACGGCTCGACCAAACGCAGGGAACCAAACCGGCCGCTTGACCACCGCGACCCCGGTCCCAACCGCAACTCCACTGCCTCGAAAACCGGTTCGCGGCTGCCGCGGAGCGAAAGGACCACACCCTGCAAAACCCACTCGCCGTCCCGAAAAAAGCTGCTCCCGACTTCGAGACGCAGCGCCGGATCGTAGGTGCTTACCAGGTAGCGCAGGACGGCCGACGGTCCCTTCCATGCCACCCATCCGACCGCCAACAAAAAAAGAGCAGCGACCATGAGCAGGCTCCGCCTCAGCGAACGCCATCGGCGCGGCCTCTCCCGCGGCATTGACTGGTCCATCCCCTCAAATTGCCACCCTTCGGACCAAGACGCATCCCCAAAACATCGCCCTTCCCCCAACCCCTCAAGCTCTTTTCCCAGCCATCGCTTCCCATTGCCCTCGCTCGGACCTCTCCCTATGCTCAAGCGCTCGCATGGGCTCAGATTACAAAAAGACTCTCAACCTCCCCCGCACCGATTTCCCAATGAAGGCGGGGCTCACCACGCGCGAACCACAGCAGCTGGCCGCGTGGGAGCAAGGCCATCTTTATGCCCGGATCCAAGAGGCGCGCAAGAACGCCCCGCCCTTCATCCTCCACGACGGACCACCTTTCGCCAACGGTGATGTCCACATGGGCACCGCGCTGAACAAGATCCTCAAGGACCTGGTGGTCAAATCAAAGACCATGGCCGGCTTCCGCGCGCCTTTCATCCCCGGTTGGGACTGCCACGGGCTCCCCATCGAATTCAAGGTGGTCAAAGAAAAAGCCGGTCTCACCCCGGTGCAAATCCGCCAGCGGTCCGAGGCCTACGCTCGCAAATACATCGACCTGCAACGCGAGCAATTCCGCCGCCTCGGCGTTTTCGGTGATTGGGAGCACCCCTACCTCACCCTCGATCCATCCTACGAGGCGGACATTCTCCGCTCCTTTGCCGTCTTCATCGAAAAAGACCTCGTCTACCGCAGCAAACGCCCCGTCCTCTGGTCCTACGGAGCGCAGACCGCCCTGGCCGAGGCCGAAGTGGAATACAAAGACAAAGAATCTCCAGCCATCCACGTCGCGTTCGAAGTCACCGCCAGCCCGGTTCTCGCCGCCAACGCCAGCGTGGTCATCTGGACCACCACGCCATGGACTCTTCCGGCCAACCTGGCCATCGCCGTCAGCCCGAAACATACCTATCTCGCCCAGACCTTCAGCAAGGACGGAGAAACCCGCACCCTCGTGCTTGCTGCCGATCGCGCCGCATCTTTCAGCGCCGAAACCGGATGGCAACCGCAAGGCGAAGCACAGACTTTTTCCGGCGCCACCCTCGAAGGTACCGTCACGCGCCATCCGTTCCTCGACCGGTCGGCGCCCGTCTTGACCGCCGACTTCGTGACGATGGACACCGGCACCGGCTGCGTGCACATCGCGCCGGGCCACGGGGCCGATGACTTCCAACTGGGCAAAGCACGCGGACTCGACATCCTCTGTCCCGTCGATGACCTCGGACTCTTCACCGAGGAGTGCGGCGTCACCGCGTGGGTCGGCAAACCCGTCTTTGAGGCCAACCCGCTCGTCGTCGAGCGCGTGAGATCCAAGGGCGCTCTTCTCGGCGTCACGCCCTACCAGCACTCCTACCCGCACTGCTGGCGCTCGAAGACGCCGATCATCTTCCGCACGGTCGAGCAATTCTTCATTCGTATCGAGGCCCTCCGCGCCGACGCGCTCCAAGCCATCAACGCGACAAAGTGGATCCCCGACTGGGGCCTCAAGCGCATCACCGGCACGGTCGAGTCCCGTCCCGACTGGTGCATCAGCCGCCAACGCAGCTGGGGCGTGCCGCTGCCCGTTTTTTACACGCCGGACGGCGAGCCCATCCTTGACGGCAACCTCGTCCGCCGTGTGGCCGACCTCGTGGAAAAACGCGGTACCAATGCATGGTTCGAAATGTCCGATGCGGAACTCGCCGCCATGTTCGGTCTTCCCGCCGGCACGACCAAAGGACACGACACTCTCGACGTCTGGATCGACTCGGGGGTCAGTCACCAAGCCGTGCTCCGCCGCCGCCCCGAACTGGCCTACCCCGCCGACCTCTACCTCGAGGCGACCGACCAACACCGCGGTTGGTTCCAATCCTCGCTCATCACCGCCATCGGGATCGAAGGAACCTCGCCCTACAAGACATGCCTCACCCACGGATTCGTGGTCGACGTCGACACGCGCGAAAAAATTTCCAAGTCCGCGCAAGGCGGATACCAAAAGCCGACCGAAGCCATGCACTTCGTCGAAAAATCCGGTGCTGATCTCGTCCGTCTCTGGGTCAGCAGCGTCAACTTCACCGACGATGTCCCGTTCTCCGAGGAAATGTTCAACCGTCTTGGTGATGCCTACCGTCGCATCCGCAACACCCTGCGCATCCTCCTTGGCAACCTCCATGATTATGACCCGACGGCGACGACCGAGCCCACCGCCATTGACCACTGGATCCTCGCCCGTTTGGCCGAGGTGGAAAACACCTGCCGAGATGCCTACGAGAAATTCGAATTCCACCGCGTCTACCACGCCCTGAATCAATTCTGCGCCGTGGACCTGAGCAGCCTCTACGTCGATATCACCAAGGACAGGATGTATTGCGATGCCGCCCAAAGCGGACGCCGCCGCGCCACTCAGGCCGCCATGCACGAGATCCTCTCGTCCCTCACCCGTCTACTTGCCCCCATCCTCGCTTTCACTGCTGAGGAAGCCTGGAGTTACTTCCGGCCCGGCGAATCCGTCCACACCCAGCTCTTCCCCGCCCTGCGCACCCCCGACTCTGCCGCGCTGGCCGAGGGCGACCGCCTTCTCCAACTCCGCAGCATCGTCGCGCAAGCCTTGGAAAAGGCCCGTGCCGAAAAAGTCATCACGAACAACCTGGAAGCCGTCGTTGCCCTGGAGATCGCCGATCCGGCCGAGTTCTCGCGTTGGTCTTCCCGTCTCACCGAGTTGGAGGAATTCCTCATCCTCAGCGAACTCAAGCTCCAGCCCGGCAGGGAAGTCACCGCCATCGTCGCCAGAACGACTGCCGCAAAGTGCGAACGCTGCTGGCGGCACCGTGGTTCCGTCGGCCAAAGCACCGTACACCCCTCCCTGTGCGACCGCTGCGCCGCAGCGGTAAGCCTCTAGCAGCGGCCGGGACGCCGCCGCTACATTCCGGCCGAACACTGCCAACCGAAAACTTCCCTCCCCATGAAGTCTCTCCATCTCCTTCTTTTCATCACCCTTCCGCTCTTCGTCCTCGATCAATGGACGAAGTGGGCCACCCTCACCTTCATTCCCCTGCACCACGAAATCGCCATCATTCCCGGCTTCTTCAACCTGGTCCATGTCACCAATACCGGTTCCGCCTTTGGACTGATGCGGGGATGGTTCAATTTCCATGTCCTGTTCGGAACCGTCATGGCCGTGGTCATGATTGTGCTGCTTTTCCGCAAATCTACGGACCACCTGACCCGCTTGGCCAGCGCACTCATTCTTTCGGGCATCTTCGGCAATGTGACCGACCGCGTCCTCCACGGACATGTCATCGACTTCCTCGACTTCTACCTCGGCCGGCACCACTGGCCCGCTTTCAACGTGGCCGACTCCGCCATCGTCATCGCCGTCGGGCTATTCCTCTGGGGCTCCTTCCGCGAAGGAAAACACAAGACCGCCTGAGGACCGACTTGGTCGACGCAGGGGCAAAGTCGCGTAATCCCTCCGGGACCGGCCGCGGCCTTGTAAGCCTGGCCCTCCGAGCGGCGACCACCACCTTCCACTATCCGGACCGAGAGACAGGCTTCTGGTGACTGAATGTCCTCGCTAGTGTCTTTCGCTATGACCCGGCCCAAAAAGAAGCACCGCGTGGTTGGTATTGATGTCGGCGGCAGCCGCAAAGGTTTTCATGCCGTGGCCCTCGAGGGAGGCGTCTTTCTGGCCCGCCGGCAGACCTGCGGAGTGGACGATTTGGCAGGTTGGTGCCGCGACGAGATCGGCGCTGCCATTGTGGCCGTCGATGCACCCTGTCGCTGGAGCACGGATGGCTGTGTTCGTCCGGCCGAGCGCGAACTCCTCGCGCACGACATCCGTTGTTTTCTGACTCCCTCCCGCCGCGTTGCCGTGCAGCACCCCAAAAATTATTACGAATGGATGCTGCGCGGAGCGGACCTCTTCCGTGCTCTCGAGAAAACACACCCACTCTGCCGGGAGGCTCCGACTGGGGATCTGGCGTGTTGTTTCGAAACTTTTCCCCATGCCATCACCTGGCATTTGTGGGGCGGAAATGCGGCGGCCACCAAAAAAAAGGCGCAACGCCTTGCTTTGCTCCGTCGCCACGGCGGGTACGCGGCATGCCTGGTCAACATCGATTGGATCGATGCCGCTCTCTGTGCCCTTGCCGCAACCATGGCCGCCTCCGGCCGCCCGCTCAGGCTTTATGGGGAAGAGAGCACCGGCTACATCCTCGTTCCCGCCTCGCCGGAAGAAGTCGGCTTGGCCTAAACTTTATCCCAATGACTCATGACAACATCGTCCTCGGCGCAGGAATATCCGGGTTGTCCGCCGCCGGCACCTTGCGTCGCGGAGGTCACCAGGTGCTCGTTCTGGAAAAAAGCCGTGGTCTCGGTGGCCGCGCGGCCACCCG
>CAMBSX010000104.1 GCA_945870655.1 Chthoniobacter flavus
TCGAGGACGGGCAGGATGCCGCTGACCAGAATGGCCGTTCCCACCCCCACGCCGAAGGCGGCCAGGGTTTGCCATACCACCATGCCCCAGTCGGTGAGCTGAGGTTCGGTGATCAGCCGGGGTCCGATCTGGCCAAAAATGGCGGCGAGCAGCCAAACGCTGATGCCGACATAAAGACCGGCCCGGATGAGTTGGCCGCGGCGGCGCACTTGCAAAGTGAAAAGCACGGCGACCACACCGGAAATGAGGGAAATAACGAGGAAAACCGTGTCGATGACCGGCATGAGAAACGCGCCCCACAAACTGGCCACCACCGCGCCGAAAAGTCCGAGATGGCGCCCGAGCAGCACCGAGAAAACCAGCGGGGCGAACGCGTAAGGGATGAGCATGGGTAGCAGCTGCAGATCGATGCGCCCGGTGTCGGCTAGCACGAGCAGGCCTTTGATCGTGGCCAACTGGGTGAGCAGAATCCCGTAGATGAGCGCGAGGCTCGAATTGCGGTAAAAAGCCTGCGGATGGTTGACCCAGAGCTGCGCGATGGAAATGGCGAAGACGAGCAAGCAAATGAGATATTTCTTGAGCGGCTCTTCCTGCGGACCCCCCGTGAAAATGAGGAAGCCGAGGCCGACGGCGAAAAGCGCGAAAACAAAAACCCGCGGCAGCCAGCCGCAGGCCAGCCCCTCGCGCCACGGGCTGTCCTCAACCGTGCGGCGAGATTTGCCGCAGGCCAGGCCTTTTTTCACCAATTGCTGCCGATGAAGGAATTTGCGCATGTCGTGTCCGGCCTCTCGGGAGGCCGGTGAAATAAAGGATTAGGGTAGGTTGGTCGGTGGAACGCGGCAAGAGGCCGGTCAGACGGTCAAGGCCGCCACGCCCGGAAGTACCTTACCTTCAAGGAATTCCAAGCTGGCCCCGCCGCCCGTGGAGCAGTGGCTGACTTTTTCCGCGACTCCGAATTTTTTCGCCGCCGTGGCCGTGTCCCCGCCGCCGACCACGGTGGTCGCGCCGCGGGATGTGGCCTCGGCCACCGCCTCAGCCATGGCTTTCGACGCCCCGGAAAACTTTTCGAATTCGAAGACCCCGGGAGGGCCGTTCCAAATGATGGTCTTTGCAGCCAGGATGGCCTCCCGATAAAGCGCAATGGACTTCGGGCCGGCATCCAGCCCTTCCCAGCCGGCAGGGATACCTGAGACGTCGTCGGCCGACTGCGCGTTGGCGTCCGGCGAAAAGGCGTCGCCACAGACAAAGTCGACCGGGAAAATGAGCTTCACCTCGCGTGCTTTGGCCTTGGCCACCAGATCGGCCACGATCTTGGCGCCTTCCGGATCAAAGAGGCTGCCGCCGATTTCCATGCCATCGAGGACTTTCTTGAAGGTGTAGGCCATGCCTCCCCCGATGATGATGGCGTCAGCCTTTTCGATGAGATTGGTGATGAGCGGGATTTTGTCCGCGATCTTCGCGCCGCCGAGAATGGCGAGCAGCGGACGCTGGGGATGCTCGAGCACGGCTGCGAAAGCATTGAGTTCCTTTTCCATCAAGAAGCCGGCGGCTTTTTCCGGAAGATCGACCCCGACCATCGACGAATGCGCGCGGTGCGCCGTGCCAAAAGCATCGTTGATGTAAACATCGCCGAGCTTGCTCAGACTGGCGCGGAAGGCGGCGACTTTGGCGGGGTCGGCTTTGACCGATGACCCGTCCTCGTTTTTCGCTTTCCCTTCTTCCTCGAGGTGAAAGCGGAGGTTTTCAAGAAGGACAACATCGCCGGGTTGCAGGTTGGCGCAGGCCGTTTCCACCTCCGGACCGGAGCAATCAGGAACGAACTTGACCGATTTTCCCAGCAGTTTTTCCAATTCCGCCGCGACTGGTTGAAGCGTGTATCTGTCCACTTTCCGGCCGTTGGGACGTCCGAGGTGGCTCATCAATACGACGGAGCCACCCTGCCCGAGCACGTGTTCGATCGTCGGCAAAGCGGCGGCAATGCGCTGGTTGTTGGTGATCGCGCCGGTCGCTTTGTCCTGCGGGACATTGAAATCCACGCGGATGAGCGCGCGTTTGCCGGAGAAGTCGAGGTCGCGGAGAGTGCGGAATTTGGCCATGGTTTTACCGGAGAAGGAAACGGCATCCGGGACTGCCCCGGACGCCGGGTCGGCTTTATTCTTTTAAAGTTTGGCCGCGACTTTTTTGAGCAGGTCGACACAGCGGTTGCTGTAACCCCACTCGTTGTCGTACCAACTAACCAGCTTGAAAAAGCGGCTGTTCAGCTCGATACCCGAACCGGCGTCAAAGATGCTCGAGGCCGTGTCATGAATGAAGTCGGAGGAGACCACTTCGTCGTCTGTGTATTTGAGGATGTCTTTAAGGTAGGTCTCGCTGGCTTTTTTCATGGCCGCGCAAATTTCCTTGTAGCTGGTTTCTTTCACCGTCTTGACCGTGAGGTCGACGACAGAAACGGTTGGCGTGGGCACACGGAAGGACATCCCGGTAAGCTTTCCTTTGATTTCCGGGATGGCTAAGCCGACGGCTTTGGCCGCGCCGGTGGTCGACGGAATAATGTTGATCGCCGCGGCGCGCCCGCCTTTCCAGTCCTTCTTGGAAGGACCATCGACGGTTTTCTGCGTTGCGGTGTAGCTGTGGACCGTGGTCATGAGCCCCTCCTCGATCCCGAAACCTTCTTTGAGCAGGACATAGACCACGGGGGCGAGGCAGTTCGTGGTGCAACTGGCGTTGGAGATAATGTGGTGCTTGGCCGCATCGTATTTCTCGTCATTGACGCCCATCACCACGGTGATGTCCTCTTCCTTGGCCGGAGCGGAAATGATGACTTTCTTCGCTCCGGCATCGAGGTGGCCTTTGGCCTTGGAGGCCTCGGTGAAAAGGCCGGTGCATTCGAGGACGATGTCCACACCGTGCTCTTTCCACGGGAGCGCGGCCGGACCTTCTTTGACCGCGAGGCATTGGATTTTCTGGCCGTTGACCACGAGCACGTCGTCTTCGGCGGCGGACGGCGAGGATTTTTCGCTCGTCACGGTCCCTTTAAAAGCCCCTTGGGTGGAGTCGTATTTGACGAGGTAAGCGAGGTTGTCCGCGGGGACGAGGTCATTGACCGCGACCACCTGGAAATCTTTGCCCAGCAGTCCCTGCTCCGCAATCGCGCGGAAAACGAGGCGCCCGATGCGCCCGAAGCCATTAATACCGATTTTTGTCATGTTTTTGTTTTTTCTGTGTGTTGGATGCGGATCCGGGAGGGTCGCCTATTTAAGGAGCCGGGGCGGCGGAGGTCAATCAACGAGTGGCGCCCTCAATCCAGCTCAAAGTTGATATTCACAGTGTAGGATCCCCCGGAAACCAGATCTTTGGGCGGGGCGTCAATCCGGCCGACCCGACGGGCGGCGGCAAGAACACTTTCATCCATGACCACATTGCCCGAAGAACGAAGGACCGAGAAACTGCTGATCCGGCCATCGCCCGCGATGGTGATTTTCAAGGTCGTGGTGAACTTGGCCGAGCCAACGATGCTGGTCGGTTGCTCCCAGAGACCGAAAAAGCGGTCATGGATCATTTCGTGATACCATCCGAAGTTCGAACTGCCTGAGGCTCCCGTTTTGCTGCCCACCGCTTCGGCTTTGGGCGCGGACGATTCCCCGGCCGCGCTGGCCGCTTTCGGGGTAGCCCTGGGGCTTGCCTTCGGAGAGGGCTTGGGTGAGGCCTTCGGACTAGGCTTGGGGCTCGCCTTGGGAGATGCCTTTGGAGAGGGCTTGGGACTCGGTTTGGGACTCGGTTTTGGGGTCGGTTTGGGGGTTGGTTTGGGCGTTGGCTTCGGCGTTGGGGTCGGCGTTGGGGTCGGCTCCGGGGTCGGCTCCGGGGTCGGAGCGGGTGTCGGGGTGGGGAGCGGAATCTCGCTCTTCGCGGTCAGCGGTGTTTCGGCTGGTTTGGGCTCATCGCGGAGCTCGGTCGGATCAGGAGTCGGCGTCGGTCTCGGATCCTCTGCTTCCTCGGGCGGGAGAAACTGCGTGGGGCTCATCCAGGCAACCTGCGGTTGGGGTACTTCACGCAAACTCCACCAAAGGAGCCAGCCAATGACCAAAACATGGAGGAGGGCCACGGCGGCCACGGTCCACCGGAAACGGGGGTCCCCCATGGTTCGTTAGGTCCCCTCGGGACGTGTCATCACGCCGACTTTGGTGATACCGGCACGGGCAATGACGTCCATCACCGAAATGAACCGCTGCACCGGCAAATCGCGGTGCGGACGAACCACCACCGCAGTTCTCGGGTCGGAGGCACGCAAACCCGCAAGTTTCTCCTCCAACCGCGCGAAGGAGACTTCTTCCTCCTCCAGTTTGATCAAGTCGTTTTTGTCGATCGTCACCGTGAACACCTTGGCCGGATCAACCGCACCCTCCGCCGCCTCGCTGGTCGGGACGATGAGGTCCATGCTGTTTTCGAGCAAAGGAGTGGTGATCATGAAAATAATCAGGAGCACAAAAGCCAGGTCGAGGAGCGGAGTGACGTTGATTTCCGACAGCGTCGACAGGGCTTGTTTGTCCGAGTAACGGCGCATAGTTCAACTTTTCCGTTCGTAATCCACAAAACGGTGCTCGAAGTCGGACGAAAGTTGCGCCGCAAAATTGTCCGTCTGCACGATCATCGCGCGCAAGCTGGTCACGAGAAAATTATAACCAAACATGGCCGGAATCGCGACGAGGAGGCCGACCACGGTGGTCAGCAACGCCCCCGACACGCCCGGCGCCATGGCCGCCAGATTCGGCGTGCCCGCCATGGCCACGCCGCTGAAGGTATCCATCACACCCCAGACCGTGCCGAGCAGGCCGAGGAACGGGGAACCGCTCACCGCGGTGGCCAAGATGATCATTTGTGACTCCATCCGCAGGCCCGATTCGCCGACCGCACGTTCCATCGCCGCGGTCACGGAACGCATTTGCGCCGGACTGATCCGGTCGGCCACTTCGACCCGCGCGGTAAATGTATCATCCACCTCGACCGACCCGAGCATCTGGTAAGCGAGTTCCTCGCACCCCGCGCGGTAAACTGCATAGGTCGGAGAACCCTCAAAAAAAAGACCGGTCTCGTAGACGTGCAAGGGTTGGCGATTCTTTTTGAAAATGGCGGAAAAGCGCTCGGTTTGCTTGCGGGCAAAGCGGATCATGCGGAACTTGGTGATCATGACCGACCAACTGAAAATCGAGGCGATGAAGAGAGCCGCGATGATGACCAGTCCCGAAATGCTGGTTTCTTGGAATGCAAAAAGCAGTCCGCCGGCAGCAAGGAATTCGGGCGCAAACAAAGGGGCCATGGCTTGTCCGGCCCATATTAGGACCCGCCACGCCACGTGCAAGATCCTCGCAATGGCATTGACCATCTGGTCGGCCCAACCGGCCCGTGCCGCAAACGGATCAGTCTACGAATTGTTCGGTCAAGCGCTGGCCCCCATTGCCGCGGCCCTGCTGGGTTCCGCTGATGGTCCGTCCCAAGCCATGGTCGCCGAATGCCTCGTCAACGGCGGCACCGGTCCGCTCGCCGCCGCCGCGGGCACCCGTCTGCGCCTGGCCGTGCAGGCACCGGACCGCTTCCGCATCGATGTGGTCCGCAAGGGCAGTGCCACACCCCTCACCGCCTGCCGAGACGGCAAAGAACTTTGGGCCGTGCCGGCCGAGTCTATGAGCGCACTGGCCCAAGCGGCCGGGCTTGACACCTCCAACCAGACCCCGGACACCATCTCGCCTCCGCTCATCCCCCTCGCTTTGGACCCCCAAATGTTGTCCTTCCTGCCGCTTGTCTTCGACGTGAAAGACCTTGGCACGGAAGAAACTCCCCCGCGCCGCGTGCTCGGATTCAGTCTCCTTCCGCAGTTGCGCGAGGCGATCAAGGCGGACGAATTCACCGGCCGGGCTTGGATTGACGCCAACCTTCAACCGACCCGCCTCCTTTTGGCCACCCCGCAGGGTGAGCTCGACCTCGAGATCGAGAAACTCGGTTTCGCCGGGGAATTGGCCGCCGGCGCGTGGCAACCGTCCGTTGGACAAGAAGCCCTCCGCCTTCCCGCTTCAGCTCTCAACGAACTCTTTGAAAAAATGCTCGGGACAGGCCCAGCCGCGGAATAGCGAGCACTTGGCCCGACGGAACCGTCGCGCTTCAATCCCTGACCAGAACATCCGGCAACTCGTCGCGATCATCTCCGCGCCGGGGAAAATGTTCCGCGAGCAGGTCCCCCGCACGGCGGATCCCGGCCACCAGTCCGCCGGTGAATCGCCCCTTGGCAAATTCCCCTTCCAGAATCTTCGCGGTTTCATCCCAAAAGCGCTGGCCGCATTTCCGGTGCACCGCTTCATCCCCGACCACGGCAAAGGCCCGGTCGCGTGGCAACACGTAGAAGAGCACCGCGTTGCGATCATCCGTGGTGTCCAAATCGAGCCGGTGGAATTCCGCACAAGCCCGGTCATGGGCCGTGCGCCTCCGGAGCCGTCGACGCGACACAAAGACCCGGACCTCACCCGAACTGAGTTGCTCCGCCTCGCGCACCGCGGCCAGCACGGCAGCCTCATCGATTAGGTTAAGAAACTCGGCGGCATTCATCTCACCATTTTCCGCTCGCTCCACCCCCGCCAAAACCTCCGCCGCCGCCTGAAAATCCCCCGCCGCCAAAACCGCCACCACCCCCGAAGCCTCCGCGCCCAAAACCTGCGCCGGGGAAATACACATCCCGCCGACCTCGCGGAGTGTAAGCCGTGCCGCCACGACCATGGCT
>CAMBSX010000105.1 GCA_945870655.1 Chthoniobacter flavus
GTGATTTCGCGGGGAATCCTTTGCGGGAAACGGCGGAAGACGGACGGGGTGAATTCGCCGGCCGGATTCTGCGCGCTGCCGGCATGCTGTTTGTCGAGGCTCTGCCGGTTGGTGTCGCCGGCCCGGTCCGCGAGATCGGCGCGGCCCATGTTTTCCCGGATGGCGATGAATTCCATCTCGGGAGTGACGATGCCTTGGCGGGCATACCAGAGTTGGGTCACGGGATGTCCGGCCGACGCGCGCAGGGGTTTGCGGCGGAGGCCGGGAAACTCCTGGAGCGCGGCCTTGGCTTGGCGCTTGGCGGCGTGGTCGGCATGGGCGGCGGAAAGATAGCCGTTGTCGCCGGGTTGGGTGTGGCGGCCATCGTATTCGGCGACATCACCCCGGGCCACAATCCAGGCGCGGCGCAGGCCGGGCAAGCCGTGCTCGACGTCGCCGCGGAATTCTTCGTCGCCCCACGGGCCGCTTGTGTCATAAACCCGCACCGGGTCATTGGGCTCGAGCTGGCCCTCGAAATTTTTGGTCGGGGAAAGGCTGATTTCGCGGAAGGGGACGCGGACGTCGGGGTGCTGGTGCCCGGGGACGTAGACGCGCGAGCTGTTGGGGAGGGAGGGCCCGGGCGTGGAGCCGGATGGTGACGGGTCGGAGATCATGGGTATCGCGCCGGGGAGGGTGCGCACGGCCAAGATGGTCTCCGCTCCCTGCGCCGGCATGACCCGGATCAGGTTCGAAGGGTCATCCACTGCTCTTGCGGTGAAACTCTCAGCCTTGCGGCTCCCCTGCTGGCCACAGTCTGCCGTGCGGTCCGCGGCGGGGCAAGGCTAGCGATCGTCTTCCGGCGAACCCGGAGCCGCTGCGGCGCCGTCCGAGTTAAGGATGCGCTCGAGGGCATCGGCGAAGTCGTCGAGGGCTTCGTCCGGGATCATGATGGTATCCCGGCGGCCATTGACGTCCTCGGTGATTTTCAAGACGCGGCCGCGGTTGTTCTCTTTGTAGTCGAGGAAGAAAATCTTCCGCCCCGCGACAACTTTCTCTGAGGCCAGGACCCGGTCCGGACTCCGCGAATAATCTTCATTCATGCCGTTCACTCCTTGCTCCTCGCAAGGACCAATAAAGAAGCGACCGGAACCGCGAGCAAGGAGAAAAGGTTGAGAGCCATGGAAATTCCGTGCAGGCGGGCAAAGTCCGGCGTGCCGGGGGCATGGCCGGCGATGGCGGGTTGGACAAGGAGGGGCGTCGCGGCGAGGGCGGCGAGGGCGATGGTTTGCAGGGCGAGGGCGGCGCTGTCGCGGCGGTCGCGGCGACGGAGCCAGAGAATGACGGTGGCCAGGAAGCCCAGGGCGATCGCCACCGAGAAATAAGCGGGGAAGAGCGCGGTGGTGACTTCGCCGGCGCGCTCCCGGGGGAAGGCCCCGAAGAGGTGGCGGGCCACGCCGAAGGTGAAAAACCAGAGGACGGCGGTCCACGCGCCGGCCAGGAAGGTGTAGAGGGGGATCATGCCAAGCCCACCGCGGTTTTGACCCGGGCCATGACAGCCCCGGCCAATTGGTTGGCGTGTTCGGCCCCGCGGCGCAGGACGTCCTCGACATGGGCCGGGTCGGCGGCCAGTTCGGCGCGTTTGGCCCGCATGGGCGCGAAGTATTCCCAGACCGTGGCGAAGAGCTGTTTTTTGAAGTCGCCGTAACCGGTGCCGCCGGCGCGGAATTTTCCGGCCATGGCGGCGGCTTCGTCCGCGGAGGCGAAAAGTTTGTAGAGTTGGTAGATCGCGTTGGTCTCGGGATCTTTGGGTGCCTCGACCGGGGTCGAGTCGGTGACCATACCCATGATTTTCTTCTTCATGGTTTTTTCGTCGGCGAAAATTTCGATCGTGTTGCCGTAGCTCTTGCTCATCTTGGCGCCGTCCGTCCCGGGCACGAGGGCGGCGTCCGCCCGGATGAAGGGTTCCGGGAGTTTGAAAACCGGGCCGAAGGTCTCGTTCATTTTGACCGCGAGATCACGGGTCACTTCGAGATGCTGCTTCTGATCCTTACCGACCGGCACGATGTCGCTGTCATAGAGAAGGATGTCCGCCGCCATGAGCACGGGGTAGCTGAAGAGGGCATGCGAGGGGGCGACGCCGTGGGCGATTTTGTCCTTGTAGGAGTGGCATCGCTCGAGAAGTCCCATGGGGGTGACGGTGCTGAGGATCCAGGTGAGGAGCGGGACTTGCCCGATGTCGGATTGGCGGAAAAGGAAGGCTTTGGCCGGGTCGAGGCCGCAGGCGAGAAAGTCGAGGGCCACGTCGCGCGAATAGCGCCGCAGGGCATCGGCATCATGCAGCGAGGTGAGCGCGTGGAGGTCGGCGATGAAGTAAAGGGCTTCGCCTTGGTCTTGCAGTTCGACCGCGGGCTGCATCATGCCGAGGTAGTTCCCGAGATGCAGGGCGCCGGAGGGCTGGATGCCGGAAAGGATGCGTTTCATGCGAGGCGGCGATTAAACCACAAGCGGAGCCCGGCAGGAAGCGGGGTGTCGGGGGTCGGTTTGGCGGCCGGTTTTTCCCGGTCAGGTCCTCGAGAAGACCGCGGCCGAGAAACTCCGGTGTGCCACAAAAAGGGCGAGCGGGCCACCGGGTTCCACCTTTCCGCGTCAGTAAAGGTAATAATCCGGCAGGGGAAAGGCGTTGCGGATGAGGGTGATCTCGGGGGCCTCGTGGTCCGCGGCGAGAACCTCGACGATATCGAAGCGGAAACGGATGTCGGGGTAATTGAGGAGGCGAAGCCAGGCCATGGCGCCCTTCGCCACGCGGCGCTGTTTGTCATAGTCGACGGCGTCGGAGGGGCGTCCGCGTTCCTCGCTGGCGCGGGTTTTCACTTCGACGAAGACGAGGGTCTCCGCCGGTTTGTCCCGGCAGACAAGGTCGACTTCGCCGCCGCCGGGCGGGACGAAGTTGCGGTAAAGGACGCGGTAATGGTGGCGCTGGAGGTAGCGGGCGGCCTGGTCCTCGCCCCATTGCCCGAAGACAACGTGCCTAGGAAGCGGCTTGGAACGCCGCTTCGGCTTGCCCCACGGGGGCAAAAGAGCGGCGATGGACGGGACAAGGGCCATGGTGGCGGAGGGCTTCGAGGTGCTGGCGGACACCATAGCCTTTGTGCCGGGCAAAGCCATACTGCGGATACTCGGCATCGAGCGCGACCATGAGCCGGTCGCGGGTAACTTTGGCCATGATGCTGGCCGCGGCGATGCTCAGGCTGAGGGCGTCACCGCCAACCAAGGCGCTGTGCGGCACGGGGAGGCCGCGCACGGGGAGTCCGTCGACCAGGGCGTGGTCGGGTGGGGCGGGGAGGGCACGCACCGCGCGCGCCATGGCCAGGTGGGTGGCGCGGAGGATGTTGTGGCGATCGATTTCTGCGACCGTGGCCAGGCAGGCGGCCCAGGCCACGCCGGGGTGGGTGGCGAGGAGCGTGAAAATTTTTTCCCGGCGGGCGGCCGGGACTTTTTTCGAGTCGGTCAGGCCGTCGAGGGCAAAATCCGCGGGGAGGATGACGGCAGCGGCCACGACCGGTCCGGCCAGAGGTCCGCGTCCGGCTTCATCGACCCCGGCGACCAAGAAAAACCCGCGGGCACGCAGGGCGTGCTCGCGGGTGAGATCGCAGGCCATGGAGCGGCCCGGAAAAGTTCAGGCCGCGGCTTTGGCGGCGACGCGGGCCTTTTCCTTCACCGTGGTGGCGGATTTGCCTTTGCGGTCGCGGAGGTAGTTGAGTTTGGCCCGGCGGACCGCACCCTTCTTTTCCACTTCGACTTTGGCAATGCGCGGGGAATGCAGCGGGAAGACGCGCTCGACGCCCTCGCCGTAGGAAACACGGCGCACGGTGAAGTTGGCGTTCACCCCGGTGCCTTTGCGTCCGATGACTATGCCGGTGTAAATTTGGATACGCTCTTTGTCGCCTTCGATCACGCGGGTGTGAACCTTGATGGTGTCACCCACGGCGAACTTGGTCACTTCGCTCTTCAGTTGCTCGGCCTCGATTTTGTCCAAAATATTCATAACTTGGTTGTTTCTCCCGAAAAAATGGCCCTGTTGTTTATCTCCGCAACGTCCTGAGGGCAACAACTTTCCTCCGTCCACGGGGAACATATCGACATATCATGATATATTGATGGGTTGCTTTTAGATGAGGCTCAGGTATTTAATACGACCATGCAGAGCATTGCGACCAAGACGGGGGATGACGGAACAACCTCGTTGTTGTTCGGGCGGCGGGTGGCCAAAACTGATGTGCGCATCGCGGCCAACGGGCGGATTGATGAACTTAATGTGCGTCTGGGCATGGCCAAGGCGTGTTTGCCGCCGGACGAGACCGAAGCGCGTGTCTTCATTGAGCAGGTGCAGCGCAATTTGGTCAATTTGATGGGCGAGGTGGCGGTGGCTCCCGAGGATTGGGAGCGTTATGCCTCGAGCGGCATGCCGAATTTCGACCAGGCGCTCCTCGGGGTGCTCGACGCGCGGGTGGCGCGTTTGGAGTCCGAGGGCTTCACTTACAAAGGTTGGGCCACGCCAGGGGGTAGCTTGCCGGCGGCGGCGCTGGATTGCGCCCGCACGGCGTGCCGGGACGCGGAACTTGGCTTGCTCCAGGTGCGCGATGCGGCCTTGCTCAACCCGGAACGGGCCGACCTCATGCTGCACTCGCTGAACCGCCTTTCCGACGTCCTTTGGCTTGAAGCCCGCCGGGCGGAAAGCACCGATCGCGCGCCGCAGGCGTAACTTTGACCATGGCAAAGACGGATACAGCGCAGGCGCTGCAGGCATTGTTGGCCGAGCGCATCGTTTATCTCGACGGGGCGATGGGCACGATGATCCAGCGGCACAAGCTGGACGAGGCGGCTTACCGCGGGGAGCGCTACAAGGACTGGCCGAGCGACGTCAAAGGCAACAACGACCTGCTCGTCCTGACCCAGCCGGACATCATCCGCGGCATCCACGAGCAATACATCGCGGCGGGTTCGGACCTGATCGAGACGAACACCTTCAACAGTACGACCATTTCGCAGGCCGACTACGGGATGGAAGCTCTGGTGCCCGATCTGAATCTGGCTGCGGCGAGGCTGGCCCGCGAGGCGGCGGACGCCTGCACGGACCGCCGGGTTTTTGTCGCCGGCGCGGTCGGGCCGATGAGCAAGACCCTGACCATCTCGCGCGATGTGAACGATCCCGGCGCCCGCGAGGTGACCTTCCAGCAGGTGGCGGCGTCATACCGCGAGCAGATCGACAAATTGATCGAAGGCGGGGTTGATCTCCTCTTGGTTGAAACAGTCTTCGATACGCTCAATTGCAAGGCGGCGCTCTTCGCCATCGCGGAATATTTTGCCGAAAAGAAAATCCGCCTTCCGGTCATGGTGTCGGGCACGATCACCGATTTGAGCGGCCGCACGCTGACCGGGCAAACCACGGAGGCCTTCCTCAATTCCATCGCGCACTTTCCGCTGCTCAGCGTCGGTCTGAACTGCGCGCTCGGCCCGAAGGAGATGCGTCCCTACATCGAGGAGCTGGCCAAACTGGCGCCGTTTCACGTCAGCACCTACCCCAATGCCGGCCTGCCCGACCCGCTTTCGGAGACGGGATTCCCCGAGACGGCCGCATCGTTGGCCCCGCAGTTGCGCGACTGGGCCGAGCAGGGATGGTTGAACATCATCGGCGGTTGCTGCGGCACGACGCCGGACCACATCGCGGCCATTGTCGCGGCGACGAAGGACCTCAAGCCGCGGCGGGTTCCGGAGCGCACGCGCACCTTGCGGCTGAGCGGGCTCGAGCCGTTCACCGCGCGGCCGGAAATCCCCTTCATCAACGTCGGCGAGCGGACCAACGTCACGGGATCACCCAAATTCGCCCAGCTCATTCTCGGCAACCAATACGACGAGGCGCTGGCCGTAGCGCGCCAGCAGGTCGAGGCCGGGGCGCAGATTATCGACATCAACATGGACGAAGGCATGCTCGACGGGGCGGCGGCCATGACCAAATTCCTCCAGCTGGTGGCCAGCGAGCCGGATATTTCGAAGGTGCCGATCATGATCGACTCCTCGAAGTTCGAGGTGATCGAAGCCGGGTTGCGTTGCGTGCAGGGCAAGTGCGTGGTGAATTCCATTTCGCTCAAGGAAGGCGAGGAGAAGTTCAAGGAGCAGGCCCGCAAGGTGATGAGCTACGGCGCGGCGGTCATTGTCATGGCCTTCGACGAAAAAGGGCAGGCCGACAGTCTTCCGCGCCGTAAGGAAATCTGCTCACGGGCTTACCGTATCCTCGTGGAAGAGGTCGGTTTCCCCGCGGAGGACATCATTTTCGACCCGAACGTCCTCACCGTGGCGACCGGCATCGAGGAGCACAACAACTACGCGGTCGATTTCATCGAGGCCACGCGCTGGATCAAAGAAAACCTGCCCTATGCGCGGGTCAGCGGCGGGGTGAGCAATATTTCCTTCAGTTTCCGCGGGAACAACGCGGTGCG
>CAMBSX010000106.1 GCA_945870655.1 Chthoniobacter flavus
GCTTCCCGGTGTCCGCCGAGTGGTGGGAAACCCGCGGCCTTCCCGCGCCTTGGCCTACCACCGCCGACGACCCGCGCTGGGCCAACGACTCCGATGGCGACGGGTATTCCCATCGTTTGGAATATGCCTTGGGGGGAGATCCGACCGACTCCGCGGACGGGCGCACCCTGCAGATCATGGCGACGACCACCTCAGGCGGCACCGACCGCTTTGTCTTCCAGTGGTTGGAGCGGACCGACGGGGGATCTTCTTTCGCCGTTGTTCCGCAGATCTCGACAAATTTGTCCGTCGGCTGGGTACCGATCCAAGCCGCCAATGTTGCGGCGCGTCCCGGCGACCCGCTCAACCACCAGCGCCGCGAAGTGACCGTCCCGTTCGACGGCGCCGCGAAATTTCTGCGCTTGCGGGTGACCGGGCCCTAATTTGATTGCGCATGCGCCGGCTGCCGCGACCAAAGCCGCTCTACCGGCCGCTGCCGGATCCGGGCAAGAAGCCCCGCGGGGCGAGAGACGGTTGGATCGGGGTGGTGGTGGAGCGTGATGACCCGGGCGACCGGCGCTCACCCGGCACGATGTATGTCTACGGTCGGCAAGGTTATCTCGGGGACTTTCGGACCAACGAAAACGGTTTCATCGGTCGGTCGCGGGGAATCCCGCCTGGCCACTACACGCTGCAGCCCAAGCGCCAGAGCGGGGCGAATTGGCCGGCCCAAACCCCGGCCATTACGGGTCCGGGGCAGCCGGTGGGCAAACCGGGGCCCGGCTACAAGGCGGACGCCATCCTGCTGCACCCGGAAGGCCGGCCTGGTGTACCGGACTCGCTTTCCTGCCTCACGGTGAACAGCGAGGGCTTTCGTCGTGTCATGCATATCATGCACCAGGCTCCGGATTCCACCGTGCCGCTGATCGTGGGGTGAACGTCTTTCCCGCCCGGTGGGCGGGGGCCGCTGGCTCCCGCCATTGACAGTCCGTCTCCCCGCCTCCATAGTCCGCCCTCCTTTTCAGGTATCGCATGGAAAATATTCGCAACGTCGCCATCATCGCCCACGTCGACCACGGCAAGACCACCTTGGTTGACCAACTGCTCCGCCAGTCGGGAACCTTTCAAGCCCACGAGAAGCTCGAGGAGCGGGTCATGGACTCGATGGATCTCGAGAAAGAAAAGGGGATTACGATCCGCGCGAAGAACGCTTCGCTCAAGTGGGACAAATACCGCATCAACATCGTCGACACTCCGGGGCACGCCGACTTCGGCGGGGAAGTGGAACGCATCATGAAGATGGTCGATGGCGTGTTGCTCGTGGTCGACGCTTACGAGGGGCCGCAGGCCCAGACCAAATTCGTCCTCCGCAAAGCGATGGAGAACGGCCTCAAGCCGGTCGTGGTGATCAACAAGATCGACCGCGAAAATGCCCGTCCCCACAAGGTCCTCGACATGGTCTTCGAGCTTTTCCTCGAACTGAATGCAACTGACGAGCAGCTCGATTTCCCGCACATTTACGCCAGTGCCAAAGCCGGCTTCGCCAAACGCGAGTTGGTCGATCCGAGCGACACGCTGGTCCCGCTTTACGAAGCCATCGCCTGGCACATCCCCGCGCCGAAAAAGTCGGACGCCGATTATTTCCAAATGCTCGTGTCGAACCTCGACTACAGCGATTACCTTGGCCGTATCGCCTACGGGCGGGTCATCAGCGGAGCGGTCAAGGTCGGGCAATCGATTGTCTGCCTCCATGCGGACGGGCGCAAAGAGCGGGCCAACGTGACCGCCATTTTCGGCCACCAGGGCCTCGAGAAGGTGAAGATCGAATCGGCTTCCGAGGGTGACATCATCGGCTTGGCCGGCTTCGAGGATGTCTTCATCGGCGAGACCCTGGTCGACAACGAGGAGCGCTCCGCCCTTCCTTTCATCCAGATCGACCCGCCGACGATCAGCATGCGCATTTGCGTGAACGATTCGCCGCTGGCCGGACGCGAGGGCAAGCTGCTCACCGCCCGCCAGATCAAGGACCGGCTCATCCGCGAAACCCGCACCAATGTCTCGCTGCAGGTCTCCGAGACGGAAGTTGCCGGGCAATTCGAGGTGAAGGCCCGGGGCGAAATGCAAATCGCCATCCTCGTCGAGCAGATGCGCCGCGAAGGCTTCGAGTTGCTCGTTTCGCGTCCGGAAGTGATTTTCCAGCGCGCCCCCGACGGCTCCCTGCTCGAGCCGATGGAGACTCTCTACGTCGACGTCCCGCCCGAGAATCTCGGCGACATCCTTCAGGCCCTCGCCACGCGCAAGGCCGACATCGCCAACATGGAGCACCATCCGCACAGTGTGCTGGTGGAGGCCACCATCCCGACGCGAGGAATCATCGGCTTGGAGACGGATCTGGTCAATGCAACCAAGGGTCTCGGGACGATGAGCCATTTGTTCAAAGAATACGGACCGCACAAGGGTGAGATCCCGAACCGCGGCAAGGGCGTGCTGATTTCCATGGAGGGCGGCATCAGCATGGCCTACGCGCTCGATACCATCCAGGAACGCGGCCGTCTCTTCATCGGACCGCAGGAGGAAATCTACGAAGGCATGATCGTCGGCGAGAACGCGCGTCCGGACGACCTGCCGGTCAATCCGTGCAAAGCGAAAAAGCTGACCAACATGCGCAGCCAAGGCGACGGCAAAGGCATCCAGCTGGCTCCACCGGTGCAGATGACCCTCGAGCGGTCGCTCGAATACATCGCGCCCGACGAATACGTTGAGGTAACGCCGAAGACCTTGCGCCTGCGCAAGAAAATCCTCGACGCGACCGGCCGCAAACGGGCGTCCTCCAAGACCGGAGGATAAAGCGGCGTCCAACCGACGCTCGGAGCTCCCGTCCCCGATTTTTTTACCCAGAGGGGGGTTGACACCGGCGCCCGGGCGCTGTTCTATGAGTCTTGTTCCGATTGTCCGCGCCGCTCGTCGCGCTCCCCTTGGAGGCGATTCCGGCAAACGGTTGCCAAAGTGCGGTGCACAATCCTCCACGAACAATAACGATAACGCATTCTTACCCGGTTCGGACCAAGGTTCGGACAGTTCCTATGATCGGTCACCCCAAGTGATCACAAGTTAAGCGAACCAAGGGCGTACCCGATGCCGTGCGGGGGAAAATTTCCCTCGCTGGCGGAAGAGCACGCCCGCGATGACCACGACGTGTCCAACGTCCACTCCAAACTCACCCTGACCGCCGGCCTTCGCCAAGGCCTTACCGGCCGCCCCTGATTTCCCGATAATACCATGGAAGAGACCAACGCCCCTCAACCCCCGGCTCTGCCGGCTCACGAACGCGAAGCGGCTTTGCCCGCGCACCGGCCCGATCCGGCGCTGCCGGCCCCTGAGGGGGACGGACAGCGCGATGGCGGTCCGCGCCGCAACCGCCAACGCAATTTCCGCCGGGGGCGCGACCGTCGTTTCCGTGGCGCCGGTGAGCGGGATGACCGTGGACCGCGCGATGATCGCGGCCCCCGTGGCGGCGGGCAGGACGGTCCGGCCGATGCTGGTGTTCCCCTCGAGGATGAACCAGCGGGCGATCCGGTCTTTGCCGAGGGCATTGTCGAGGTTAGCGGCAAGGGATTCGGATTTCTCCGCAACCCGAAGCGCAATTTCACCCAGTCGAACAACGACATTTTTGTCACCCCCGAGGTGGTGCGCGCCTTCAACCTGCGCGATGGCGTCTGGATCAAAGGTGAAATCCGCAAGGGGAGCCGCGGACCGCAGCTTTTCCGCTGTACCGAGATCGAGGGCGACGACCCGGCGAAGTATGCCAACATCCCGTATTTCGAGGAACTGACCACGATCAACCCGAATTCGCGGATCAATCTCGAGACCGACCCGGAGCGTTACACCACGCGGGTCATGGATATTATGACCCCGATCGGCAAGGGCCAGCGGGGTCTCATCGTTGCGCCCCCGCGCACCGGGAAGACCACGCTCCTGCAGCACATCGCCGAAGCCGTGGTGCGCAACCACCCCGAGATGAAACTGATCATCCTGCTGGTCGACGAGCGTCCGGAGGAAGTGACCGAAATCCGCCGCACCGTGCCGCAGGCCGAGCTGATGGCCAGTTCGAACGACAGCGACATCAAGAGCCACACGCGCATCGCCATTCTGGCCATCGAGCGCGCCAGACGCCTGGTGGAAATGGGCAAGGATGTTTTTGTCCTTATGGACTCGTTGACCCGCATCGGGCGCGCCTTCAACAATGCGACGGGCGGGGGCGGGCGCACCATGAGCGGCGGCGTCGATTCGCGCGCGCTGGAAATTCCGCGCAAACTTTTCGCCGCGGCCCGCAACACGGAGGAGGCCGGTTCGCTCACCATCATGGCCACCGCGCTGATCGAAACTGGCAGCCGGATGGACGAACTGATTTTTCAGGAATTCAAAGGCACCGGCAATATGGAGCTCGTCCTCGATCGCAAGATCAGCGACCAGCGCATTTATCCGGCGGTCGACATCTTCCTCTCCGGCACCCGCCGCGAGGAACTGCTCCTGCCTGAAGAGCAGTTGCACAAGATCAATGTCATCCGCCGCGGCCTGGCCGGACACAAACCGATTGAAGCGATCGAGCGCCTGCTCCATTTCGTGCGGAAGTATCCGACCAATGCGGAAATGCTGAAAAGCCTTCCGGGGTGAACAGTGGATTTGAACAGGAGGTAACGAAAGGGTTTTCCTCGGCGCGGTTGCGCCGGGAGGGATCTGCGGCCCGCGGGTTCGTCAGCAAGAAAGCGGACGGGTGAGGTTGCTGCCTGTTTAATCAATGGAGGCCGTCGGAGGGGCAGGAGGCCTCCCCTTGGGCGTATGGTTCACAGATCCTCGTCCTCGTCGGCGGCACCCTTTTTGTAGGTCAAGCCGCGGAGTTTGCCGTGGATAAACTCGTCGAGGTCGCCGTCCATGACACCCTGCACATCGCTGGTTTGCACACCGGTGCGGAGGTCCTTGACCATCTGGTAGGGCTGGAAAACGTAGCTGCGGATTTGGCTCCCCCAGGCGATGTCGCCCTTTTCCCCGTATTGGCGTTCCACTTCGGCCCGCTTTTTGTCCTGCTCGCGCTGGTAGAGTTTGGCCTTGAGCAGTTTCATGGCGAGGTTGCGGTTCTTCAGCTGGCTTCGCTCGGCCTGACAGGCCACCACGATACCGGAGGGCAGGTGGGTGAGGCGGACAGCGGTTTCGACTTTGTTCACGTTCTGCCCACCCTTGCCGCCGCTGCGGTAGGTGTCGATGCGGAGGTCGCGATCGTCGACTTCGATCGGCGCATCCTCGGGGATTTCCGGGGTCACATCCATGCTGGCGAAGGACGTGTGGCGGCGTTTGTTGCTGTCAAATGGGCTGATGCGGACAAGGCGGTGCACACCCCTTTCGGTTTGCAGGTAGCCGTAGGCATAGTCGCCGGTGACTTTGAGGGTGGCCCACTTGACCCCGGTCTCGTCGCCGGGCTGGATATCAAGGATCTCCGACTTCATGCCGTGCCGCTCGATCCAGCGTTGATACATGCGCATGAGCATGTCGGCCCAATCGCAAGCTTCCGTCCCGCCGGCCCCGGAATGGATCGTGAGGTAGGCGGCATTGCGGTCGAACTCGCCGGCCAGCAAACAGGTGATCTCGAAGGCGTCGAGCGCTTTTTCGATGGCTTGGAATTCTTTGACCACTTCCTGCTCGGCTTGGTGGCGAGCCTCGCCGACGGCCTCTTCGAGGGCCATTTCGTGGAGGAGGGAAAGATCGGCGGTGCGTGTTTCCAGCCCCCGGAAGGGCTCGATCAGCCCGCGCAGGCGGGAGACTTTTTCCACATCGGCCTGCGCCTTGTCCTTGTTATCCCAGAAGCCGGGCTCGGACATGCGGCTTTCGACCGCGGTCAATTCGGAGGAAAGTTTTTCGTAGTCAAAGAAACCTCCGCAGCTGCGTCAAGCGTGACGCGAGCCCGGAGGTATCGAGACTGTCAAATTCGGGAAGAGACATGGAAAAAATCTTGCGGAAAATTAACCGCCGAGGGCACGGATGGCACGGATAAATGGCGGCAGCGAAAGGGGCGGGGTCATCCCGGCTTTTGGCCCTGTGCCGGGGCCCCGGCGGGAGACCGCCTCGTCTTTACGAGCGGGGCAACTCGATGCGAAAAATGGTTTCTCCCGGCTTCATCAGGTTGAGGCGGTCGCGGGCGATGGTTTCAAGGTATTCCCGGTCGTTGCGCAGGAGGTCGAGTTCGCGCTGGGTCTTCTGCAAGACAGCGGTTTTCTCGGACTGCTCGCGTTCGAGGGTGAGGAGGTGCAGACGCATGCCGTTCTGCTTCTGCCAGACGGGATAAAACATCACGCCGACGGTGAGGAGGAAGCCGATGACGACGAGGAACTGGAGGACACGGTTGAGACGGTGCCAGAAATCCGGCTCGCTACGGCGCCGGGG
>CAMBSX010000107.1 GCA_945870655.1 Chthoniobacter flavus
AGTGGAGACCTCTGACCGAATTGGCCCAGCATGTGGAATTGCCTCCGCCCAGCGCGGAACCGGCCCATCTCGAACTTCCCCCGCGCGTCCCGCTGCACTCGCCGCCAACCGAGGCCATCACCCCGAAATGGCCCGGGGCGCGCCGGCGATCTTCCACCTCTTCTCCTAGCTCTTCTTCCTCATCCCGCGGCGAAAGGAGGCGGCGTGACCGCAAGGGACGCCCGGCCAACAAAGCGCCTAAGGGACGCTTGGCTGGCCGGCTTATTGTGTTCGGGGCCATCCTGTTCGCCATCCTGATCACCGCCGGGGTCCTCCTGCTGATCAGCGCCGTTTGACCGGCGGCTGCCGACCCATGCCCGGCGCCCCGAGGAACTCAGCCCTCCCGGGCGTTCATATCCCCCCTGCTTCCGCCCGCGATCACGAAGCTGCCGCATCCCTCGCCGCGGCCACTTTGAGCCGCAAAGCATTGAGCCGGATGAATCCCGTGGCGTCCGACTGGTTGTAGGCCTGGGTCGGATCGGCTTCCATCGTCGCGATATGCGGATTGTAAAGGCTGCGCGGACTGCGCACGCCCGCGGCAATGACATTCCCCTTGTAAAGTTTCACCCGCACCTCGCCGGTCACGTCCTTCTGGGTCTCCTCGACCAGCGCTTGCAGCGCGTGGCGCTCCGGGGCGAACCAGAATCCATTGTAAACCAGTGTGCTGTAGTGCGGGATAAGCGAATCGCGCAGGTGCATGGCCTCGCGATCCATGGTGAGGGATTCCATCTGGCGATGGGCGAAATGCAAGATCGCCCCGCCAGGCGTCTCGTAGACCCCGCGACTTTTCATCCCGACGAAGCGGTTCTCCACCATGTCGACCCGTCCGATGCCGTGCTTGCCGCCCAGTTTGTTGAGCACCCGCATGACCAAGAGCGGACTCAGCTTCTTCCCGTCTCCCTTCTGCCCGAGTTCCTGCAGCACCTTGGTCACCCCCGCACCCTCCAATCCGGTGCAATCGCCCTTGGTGAAATGCAAAACGATCCGTTCCGCCCCGTCCGGAGCGTCTTCCGGCGCCGCGCTCAGACGGAACATGTCCTTGTTCTCCTCGTCGCTCGCGTCGAACCACGGGTCCTCCAGAATCCCGCTCTCGTAGCTGATATGGAGAAGATTGCGGTCCGTCGAATACGGCTTCTTGGCCGTGACCGGCACCGGGATGCCGTGCCCCTCGGCGTAGGCGATCATTTCGGCTCGGCCGGGAAATTTTTCCCGAAACCGCTCCTGCCGCCACGGCGCGATGACTTCCAATTCCGGGGCCAAGGCCGCCGCCGCCAACTCGAACCGCACCTGGTCATTCCCCTTCCCCGTCGCCCCGTGCGCCACCGCAGCCGCACCTTCGGACCGCGCGATTTCCACCATGCGTTTGGCGATGAGCGGGCGGGCAATGCTCGTGCCGAGAAAATACTGGCCCTCGTAAATCGCCCCGGCACGGATCATGGGGAAAATAAAATCCCGGGCAAATTCCTCCTGCAGATCATCGACAAAACATTTCGCCGCCCCCGTGCTCAGCGCCTTGGCCTCGAGCCCGTCGAGTTCCTCCTCCTGCCCGATATTGGCGCAGAAGGCAATGACCTCCGCCCCGTAAGTTTCCTTCAGCCACTGCAGCAGCACCGAAGTGTCCAAGCCGCCCGAATAAGCACATACGATTTTCATCTGTCCGCTTTCCTACATCGCCCGTCCGCCCCTGGCAATGCCGCACGGAACTTGCCGGGCGGGCCTCCGCCTTCCAGTATGCTTTCCTCGCTATGAAGGTCTCGAAACGCGGTGAATACGCTTTGCGTGCCTTGATCGATCTCGGCATCGCCGCCGAACTCGGCCGGCCCATGCTGCGCGCTCAGGAAATCGTCGCTCGCGAAAATCTCCCCAAAGGATTCCTCGAACAGATCCTCATGCAATTACGAAAAGCCGGGCTCGTCGGCACCAAGCGCGGCAAACACGGCGGGTACTACCTCAACAAGCCGATGGACAGCATCAGCCTCGGCCAAGTAATCCGCCTGCTCGACGGCCCGCTCGCCCCCATCCGCTGCGTCAGCCAGAGCAAATACGAAAAATGCTCCTGCCCTGACGAAAACACCTGCGGTCTCCGCATGGTCATGCTCGATGTGCGCAATTCCATTGCCGGTCTCCTCGACCGCCACACCCTCGCCGACACGGTCCGCGGCTCCCTCGCCAAAATGCGCGCCTGCGGCGCAAAGCTTCCCTACTCGACGACCTAGCAAATCCACCTCAGCCCGTTACCCACCGCCACAACTGCTGGACACCCGCGGCCCCGAGAAAAAAGATCAGGCCCACATAGCAGAGGCCGAGAAGAGCAAAGAAGTAACCGATCAAGGTGCAGACGCCGTCGCGCTCCATGATGCCGAGGGCCATGAAAATGACCGCCAGCCCGGGGATGGTGTTGGTCAGCGGGAAAATCGGCGGAAAAGGCAGGCTGAGCAGGAGGCCTCCGACCATGATCATCAATCCCATCAGGTTGATCATGCCCGGCCAGCGCTGCAGGAAGTGCATGCGCGGCCGGACCAGTGTCTCCAATTTTCGGTAAAAGGAGGCGGCAAAACCGACGGTTTTTTTCAAGACGTCGTAGGAAACTTCGCGCCGCAGGATGAATTGCGGCATCCACAGGCTCTGGCCCAGCCCGAGTCGCAGCCCGCACAACGCGATGGCCACGCCGAAGGGAATGGAGAGACCCGGTAGGGGCAGCGGGAAAAGAAAGGGCACGCACAGCAAGACAATAAGGGTAGGCAAACCCCGGAAATGAAGATGGTCGACAATGGTCCGCAAGGCCATCGGTTGCCCCGGGGCGATTGCCAACAAGCTCTCCAACTCCTCGCTAAGACGCCGCGCCGGAGGCGGCGGGCCGTCGTCGGGTGTCGGGTGAGGAGCGCTCATCTTAGCACCATTCTAGCGTTTGTCGTGACCGCGGCAAATTTTCAATCGCCGCACGCCCCCGAACCCGATAACTTTGTTTTTGCATTATGCATTCGGAATTACTGACGGCGATCGACGAAGGAAAACTCACCAAACAGCAGGCGGAAATACTGGATCAACTCGCCCCCGGGGCTTTTGCCCTGCACAAAAGCTGGGGCTGCGCCCGGGTGGCCGGCACGGATTATCTCATCGGGCAAATCGAGCTCGAATTTCTCGGCGGACGCAAACAATCCATGCAAATGGCCTTTGCCGCGACGTCCTTGACGCCCGTCAGCGAGTCGCACGTCGAGGCCCGACGCCTCTCCGACCATGCCGCTGTGCAGAAGGAGGCTTTGGAAAGTCCCGTGGAGTTCGTTCATCGCGTGGTCTCCGACTTCCAATCCCGCCTCACCGTCGACGCGCTTTCCGATTACCTTTCCGCCGTCCTGCCCGATAGCGCCTTCCCCAAACCGGCTCCGGGAGCTTTCAAGCGTTGGTGGACGTCCCTGCGCAACAAACTCAAAAACGACGGGCGTTTCATCGTACCTCCGAAGAAGACCGAATTTGTGGTCGTGCGCGAGCGGCCTGCCTCCCCGCACCTGGACATCGTCGACGCTTTCGACAAGGCCCGTCAACCCAAGGAACAAGCCGCCGCGGCCGAAGTCCTGCTCAAAGGCCTGGAAAAATTCGACGACGCACCCGACCAACTCCAACGCGTGCTCGACTTGCTGGAGAAAGCGGCGGACGACCACCAGCGCCGCAATCCGGCACACTCCATTCATCTGCTGTGCGTGCGCGACGAAATCCTCGAGCGCCGCAAAACCGCCCTGCCCGAGGGCGCCCTCACCCTCACCACCTTCCTTTCCCATCCGCCCGCCCACTTGGCCGGGTTGCTCGCCCCCCTGCCTCCCGCCCGCATCCGCCATGCCCTAGAAGCCGGCGTCGCCCTCGGCGGCACCGCCGGCGACCGCCTCTTGCTCGATGTTCTGCAGGAGGGCGACAGCAAGGTGGTGGCCGAAGCCACCCGGTTGCTCCTCGAGCAGGGCCATCTCGGCCCGCTGCGCGAGCATCTCCAGCGCAGCATTTCCGAGCGCAGCACCAATCCGGAACTTCTTGCTTGGTTTCTTACCAAGCGCCCCGAAGGACTCGCCGCCCTCCTGACCCCGGAAACCCTCGAGGCCGCCATCACCGTGGTCGAACGCGAGACGATTAAGGACAGCAAGCGCGCCACCAAGCTGCACAAGGTTCTTTCCGACGACAAAACCCTCATGGCCGCGGCCCTCGCTTCGGCCGACGGCGAAGCCACCCGCGACCTCGTCCGCAAGATCATGCGCACCGCCATTTTCGAAGAAATGGACAAACGCGCCCTCCTGGCTCGCGCGATCAAGGCCCGCCCCGAGTTGCAGGAACTTCTCGAAGTCAACGAAGACAAGTCCGCCACAGCCGCCCCGGCTGCGAAAATGCTCACGGTCTCGTGGGCCAGTCTGGAACGTCGCAAAAAAGACTATGACGATCTGGTCAACGTGCGTATCCCGGCCAACAGCCGCGACATCCAAGTGGCCCGCGAACAGGGCGATTTGCGCGAGAATGCCGGATTCAAATTCGCCAAGGAGCAACAAGGTGTCCTCCTGCGCCAGAAGGCGGAGATCGAACAGCAATTGGCCAACTGCCGCGGAACCAATTTTGAAAATCCCGACACCTCGCGGGTCGGCCTCGGCACCACCGTACGCCTGCGCGAGGAGGCCACCGGCCGCGAGGAGCATCTCCACATCCTCGGCGCGTGGGACGGCGACTCGGCCAAACAGGTCGTTTCCTACCTCGCTGCTGCGGCCACAGCCCTCATCGGTCACCAAACCGGCGAGACCGTACGCATGCCCTCCGAGCACGGCGAACGCGAGGTGGTGGTTGTGTCCATCGAGCCGTTTAAAAGCCTTGAAATTCTCTGAGCAGCGGGACAGTTTTTCCCGCTGACGGCGCAACCGCCGCAGTCATCGTATGTCATCCACGCTCATCAAAAACGTCCGCGGCCGCGAAGTGATCGACTCGCGCGGCAACCCCACCGTCGAAGTCGAAATCACCCTGCAAGGCGGCGCCACCGGCCGCGCCATCGTGCCGAGCGGCGCCAGCACCGGCGAGCACGAGGCTTGGGAACTGCGCGACGGCGAGCCGGCGCGTTACCTCGGCAAAGGCGTGGAGAAGGCCGTGGCTCACGTGAACAAAGCCATCGCCGCGACGATCACCGGCCTCGAGGCCACCGACCAGGTCGGAGTCGACCGCGCTATGCGCAAGCTCGACGGCACGGCGAACAAGAAAAAACTTGGGGCCAACGCCATCCTCGGCGCCTCCATGGCCACCGCCCACGCCGCGGCGGCCCAACTCGGCCAACCGCTCTTCAAATACCTCGGGGGACCAAACGCCAAAGTGCTCCCCGTGCCGATGATGAACATCGTCAACGGCGGCGCGCACTCCGATGCCCCGATCGACTTTCAAGAATTCATGGTCATGCCGCGCGGGCTCCCCACCTTCCGCGAAGCCTTGCGCTGCGGCTGCGAAATTTTCCACGCCCTCAAGTCCGTACTCAAAGGCCGCGGTCTTTCCACCAGCGTGGGCGACGAGGGCGGCTTCGCCCCGAATTTCGTGTCGGCCGAGGACGCCCTCGACACCATCGCCGCGGCAGTGAAGAAGGCCGGCTACAAGTTCGGCAAAGAGGTCTTCCTCGCCCTGGACTGCGCCTCGAGCGAATTCTACGACAAGACTAAGAAAGCTTACGTTTTCAAAAAGTCCGACGGCAAAGTCCGCTCGGCCGATGACATGGTCGCATACTACAAAAAGCTCTGCGCCAAATACCCGATCATCTCGATCGAAGACGGCTTCGCCGAAAATGACTGGGCCGGCTGGAAGAAACTGACCGACGCGCTGGGCGACAAAGTGCAACTGGTCGGCGACGATCTTTTCGTCACCAATGTCGACTTCCTGCGCAAAGGCATCGAGCAAGGCGTGGGTAACTCGATTCTCGTCAAAGTCAACCAGATCGGCTCGCTCACCGAGACGCTCGACGCCATTGAACTGGCCCGCGAGAACCGCTACACGGCGGTGATCAGCCACCGGTCGGGCGAGACCGAAGATGCCACCATTGCCGACCTCGCCGTCGCGACCAATGCCGGCCAAATCAAGACCGGATCCCTATCCCGTACCGACCGCATCGCCAAATACAACCAGCTCCTCCGCATCGAGGAAATGCTCGGCCGGGACGCGGTCTACGGGGGGAAAATGCACGCATGAACCTCTACGAGGAAGACGATTTTGTGGTCAAGCCCCGGCGCCGTAGCGAGCCGGATTTCTGGCACCGTCTCAACCGTGTCCTCCAGTTCCTCGTCGTCATCGGCTTCCTCCTCACCGTCGGCGTGATGTTTTATCCCGTCTGGCAGAAGCAGAACGGCATGCGTCTGCACCTCCTCACCCT
>CAMBSX010000108.1 GCA_945870655.1 Chthoniobacter flavus
GTGCCGCTGTAGATCCCTGCGCCCTGCGGGGCAAGTGCGGTGCCATTCCAGTCGTTGAACGCTCCGCGCACTTCGACCACGCCTTCGTTGGGATTGAAGCTGCCCGACCCGATTTGCACGCTCATGTCGACCGAGAAGTTGACCTCGCGGGTGACTGGCGGAGCCTGGTTGCTGAAGTAAACAGTAGGCAAAGTCTGCGGGACGCCCTCAGCGCCGACGGTGAGGGTGCGGTTGCTGCCGCTTTCGAATCCCGGCGACGCGGGATCGCTGCCGGCGTTGACCGCATAGAACTTGTATTCAACAGTCGACACATCGGCCACGCCTGGCACCGAAAATGTCCCGGAGTAGATGCCGCCGCCCTGTGCAGCGAGGGGCTGTGCTTGATCCTGGCCGAAGCCGCCCAAACCGCGAAGTTGCACCACGCCGTCCGTGGGATTGAATGCGCCGCTGGCGATCAACACGCTCATGTCCACCGAAAAGGTGATATTGCGGACCTCGCTCGAAGGGGTGACGGTTGCGGTCACGCTGAGGTTGGTCGGCTGACTTCCAGTGCTTGAGAGGCTGACGTCGGCCGATAGCGAACCATACGGAGCCGAGGCAGCAACGCGCACGAACAGGTTGGCCGAGGTCACCGAGCCAGCCGTCGGCGTGAGATTAGCGGTGGGGCCGTAAGCAGTGCCATCGGAGGAAACCTCGAAGCCGGTCGGTGCGGTGGCCACAACATCAGCGGTGAGATCGATTCCGCTCACCGATACATTTTGTCCCGCAGAGGCCGTCCCTTGACCGGCGCTGAAACCAACGAGCGTGGATTCGGGGAGGGGCGCGGTCGTGGTGCCCAAGACGCCGAACAACTGGTTGCTGAAATAGGCTTCGTCGAGAATCTGCGCGGTGCCGGAAGGTCCAAGGACGATCCGCCGATTTTCAAACGCGTCATTCTGGTTGACGATCTCATAGCCAGTGTTTGACGGGTCGGTTTCCACGAAGTAGTTGATGCCGGCGCTGTAGAACTTGTAGTCGAAGGTCGTATCTTCGCCGCCAGGAACGAGGAAGGTTGCACTGTAAACCGTCGACGATCCAACGCGGGTTAGAGCTTTTGCATCGCTCGCGCCGAAGCCACCCAGCCCGCGCAGTTCGACGACCCCGGTGTCCGGATCGAAGAGCCCGAGGGCCTGCTGCACGCTCATGTCGACCGAGAAGGTGACGTTGCGGGCTTCATAAAGGAAAGTGGCCGTGGGCAAGACGAGTGGCGGAGTCGGCGCGCCGTCCGGATTGAGTGTCAGGTCGAAGCTACGGTCGCTGCCTTGCTCGTATCCGACGGCACCCGTGCCGTCGGTGTAGAACTTGTAGAGGATCGGCTGACCGGCCACCTCACCGATGAGGAGGGTCCCGGAGTAAAGCCCGCCACCCTCGGGGGCGAGAACATCGCCGCCGGAAAATCCGTTGAAACCTCCGCGGACCTCCACGGTCTGGCTGGCAGGGTCGAATGTCCCGAGCGCTTCCTGTTCGCTCATGTCCACCGTGAAGGTCACGTCGCGGTAGCCTTCGATGTTATCGAAGAAAACGGTGGGGATGATCAAGGGAGCTGGATCAGGGTCAGTGCCTACCGGGAAGGTGCGAGTCAGATTTTCGGCTTCAAAGAGGCCACTATCGATGACATAGCGATAACCGACAACTGTTCCGGAACCCGCCACCACGGGGATCGTCGCCTGGTAAATGCCTCCACCAATTTCAGACAAGCTGTTGGCTGCGGGATTGAAACCGTTGAAAGACCCAGCCACCGAAACAATGTCAAAAAGCGGATCAAACGCGCCAACACTGATTTGGGCGCTCATATCAACTGAGAATGTGACAGTGTTAGTGATGGGCGAGGCCGTGTTGGCCAGCGTGTAGGACTTGGTGAGGGTGGGCGCTACTGAGGTGTAGGCGCCGCTCCAGTTGGTAACCGTCACATTCGTGTTCGCAAGAGCGTCAATTGCCGAGTCAGCTCCGCCTCCGCCCGAAGAATAGGCATCAAAAATGATGGTGTCGCCATTGGTCACGCCGAGGGACTCCTTCGAGACAGTGTAGGTGATGGTGCTTTGTGTGCCTGGGGTGAGGAGATATCCTGAGAGCGCTCCCAGACTGCTCCAATTGGTTGTGCCATAGGCAAAGAGTTGCCCCCCCCCGCCGCCGTCGACCCAGGATCCGATCCAGTGGGTCATGCCGTTGGTGACCCCGTTGGTAACGCCGGCATTTAGGTTGATCGGGCGCCCCCAACCGTTGCCCGTGGTCGTGCCAGGCGTCTTTTGGTTGGCAATGCCGACCATGAATTTGCCCCAATCGACCCCGCCGGTCGTTGGGTTGATATTGCCATTCACGGTCATGGTGAAAATGACATCCGTCTCGTCATCTACCACCTCCATTTTCACGATGTCGAGAGTGCCACCGGCGGTGGCGATGCCGGGGGCGATATCGTTGGTCGCGTCGTTAAATGTGGTGACCTGCGCGCCGACTTGGCCGGCGGTCAGGGCGAAGGCGAAGGTGAGTGCGGCGAGGAGCCGCACGAGGGGGGTGCGTGTGTTCATGGGGGATTGTTTCTCAGAATATGTCAAAAACGTAACCTTGAGATCGGGGTTGTCCAGTATTTTGTTGATAGCCGGCACTCTGCTGCGGTCGGCGGTCCTTTGCTGGGAGGGGTTAGCCGCGAGAGCAAGGAGGGGGAGCGTCTCGGCTTGGACCCAGAACCCGTTGCGTTGGGTGGACACAAGGTCCCGGCCCCGCCGCAGGAAAAGAAGGCACGAACCGAAGCCTTGCGCTCGCGGCGAGGGACGAGGTTTGGAGCCAGAGGTTACTGCCCCACCGGATCTGGTCATGGTCGGTGGTGGGGCGAAAAAGGGGTTGACTTCCGACAGTTGTGTTTACAATGTGATTACATGAGCTGCTCGTTTACCCTCGCGAAGTTTTGGCTAAGGCCCGTTTGGTCGCCGCGGCGACCTATCTTCGGTTCGTCAAACCTCGGCTCAGTTTTCAGTGTTCCGTGTTCAGCTCGGAACTGTTCCGCGTCCTCTACGCGCCCCCGAACGCTCGCTAACCCTGCGGTTGCCGGTCTCTGCTCCACACGGCGCTGGTCGGCCGCCTTCACCCTCATTGAGTTGCTTGTGGTTGTCGCGGTCATCGCGATCTTGGCAGGTTTGACTTTGTCCACCCTTGGTTATGTCAACAAAAAGGGGGCTGAGTCGCGGGCGCGGGCGGAGGTGGCGGCTCTCTCGTCCGCGATCGACAACTACAAGCTTGAGTTTGGCACCTTTCCCTCCAATCAGGCCGTGCTCTACCGCGAACTTGTGGGCAGCGGAACTTTGAACAGTAACAAAGTCTTTTTCGAACCAACTCCAAACATGGTGACGAACATGGCTACTGGTCCGTTCATGGATCCATGGGGCTCCCAGTATCAATACTTCACGGGGGCGCAGGCGACGAACAACATCGGTTTCTTTGATCTTTGGACGAGCAACAATGCCCCCAAAGATCCGGCCAACTGGATCAGGAACTAATTTTATGAGCAATGAGCGTGGAGCATGGAGCGTGGAGCATGCAGCTCAACGCACGGCCTCTGACTTTTCTCACTCGCCACTCGCCACCCGTCACTGCGCCTGCCGCGCTGGCGCCGCCTTCACCCTCATCGAAATGCTCATCGTCATCGCGATCATCGCGGTTCTGAGTGCGCTGCTTGTACCGGCCGTGCAGGGTTTGATGGGCACAAGCGGCCGCCGCGGGGGGGTCAACACCATGATGGCGGTCTTTGAGCAAGCGCGCCTCTCCGCGCTGGAGAGTGGAGTCCGCTCTTACGTGGGATTCCCGGTGAAGGCCGCAAACGAGACGAATGCATTCTCCCATGTGATTGTCTATCGGGATCCTCGCCCCGAGGAGACCGCACCGGTTGCGGTCACTCGTTGGCAGAAACTGCCCCAGGGCGTGTTCTACGAGGGGGGTGCCAATTTTGGCGCTACCAAGAATTCAAGCAACGCGCTGCCAAAGTTGGGGGGCGAGACGATCGGCGAGGTAGCCGTCTTGGAATTCAATCGCTTCGGACAGCTTGTGCCCAACACCAAAGAGGTGAAGGTGATGGTAGGCGAGAAAGCGCTCCCGCCCCCTACGGAGCCATGGCTCCGCAGCGAAAGCAACTTTTTCGAAATCACTGTCCAACCCCTGACCGGCCGCGCGGTGGTAGCCGACAGATCCGGAACCTTCGGGACCAACCCATGAAGCCCCGCCCGCCCATGCAACCGCCCGGGGGTTTTTCACTGGTTGAAGTGACGATCGCCATCGGGATATTCGCCTTCGTTGTTGTCGGCATCCTCGGTTTGCTTCCCGCGGGGATGCGCCAGCGTGCGGATTCCGCTGCAGAAACCAGGGCCGTTCTGATTGCCGAGGAATTGCTGGCCAGCGTAAGAGCGTCTCCGAGCCTCAACGCCGTCATGATGCGCGATGGCCCGCGCAAAACCAACGTCGCAGTTGACCTCGCCAACAACGACCCGATGGCGATGGGCTATCCTTCCAGGACGACCTACCCGTTTTTCTTGTGGCACAAGTCACGGTCGGGAGCCAGCGACCCCGACGCTGCGTGGGTGCGCGGAGAGATGCCCGCGGAAGCCGCGAAAAACGGTATCGATTATCTGGCTCGGGTCAGCGCAAGGCTCGTCACCAACGGACTCTACCAGATCACGGTCGAAGTCCGCTCCCCGGCAAACGTGCCGCTCACCAACACCCGCCCGGTCACTTTGAGCACGTTGCACTATTCGCCATGAAATCATTATCCATGCAGTCCCCGGCCGTTCTCATGCCGCCGTTGCGGACGGCATCGGTTCCCGCCCGGTCGTCGGACCGGCCTTTCTGTCGTCTTTCCGCGGCCTTCACCCTCGTCGAGGTATTGGTCTCCTCGGCTGTCTTGGCCATCGTGCTCGCCGTTATGTTTGCAGCGCTCTCCACAAGCATGTCTCTCTGGCGCAACACGGACAATAAAATTATCTCCGACCGCGAGGCTCGCGCGGCCCATCTCATGCTTCACCGAGATCTAGCCAACGTCGTGGTTCCCGCTGCCACAAATCTCTGGCCCCGGCTGGCGACGAACAACGGAACGGTCTTTCTGCAATTCCTCACCGCTTCGCCTTCGGATGCGCAACCTTCGGATGCCCCGAACGTCGGCGATGTTTGCTACGTGGAGTATTCCATCCCTCGCGGGACGGATAAAGTCATGAGGTTTGCTTTGGGGAGCGAGGAGACCTTCCGGTCTATTATCCAGGGGGGCGCGGGGTTCCGATCATCCCCCGAGACCAACAGTGCCCAAATTGTGGCCGCCAATGTCCTGACCAACAATCGCGATGCGGTGCGCGATCTGACCGTGCTCTTTACCAACGCCGACCGTCGAAACTTCATCGTTCTTAACACCAACATGGCTGTGATGACGGGTGCCTACGCAAACACCAACTGGCCGGCGGCGGTCGAGGTGAACTTTTCCGTTGGGGATCCCGAGGTGACCGCCAACCAAGACCTTCTCAAAAGCCCACAATACCGCTTGCGCAACGCGGGGGCGTATTCCTTGCGCTTCTCCCTGCCCAAGCCAGCCGAGCTGCCATGAAACCATGTCCTGCAACCCGGCAGGCCGGTGTGGCCCTTGTGACCACCGTCATCGTCGTCGCGGTTCTTGCCGTGGTCGCCGTCGCCTTCATGCAAAGCACCGGGGTCGATCGCCTTTCGTCCCGCGTCGGCATGAATTACTTCCGGGCCCAACTGGCGGCCGAGGCGGGGTTGGCGGTGGCGGAAGCGACTTTGGCCCGCGCGATGACGAACGACACTTTCATCGTGGTGGCCAATACCAATCGCCAGCTTTTTGTCGGCAACGGCGTGGGCAACAGCACCGACTTTTCCTACACACCGGCTTTTTCGACGGTTTCTAATCTTTCCACGGTGGTATCTAACATCGTCACTGCTGGCATACCCTCGACCAATGTGGCCGGCGGCATCCTCTTCACCAATGCCATGCCCGGCGGCCTGTCTATCACCAGCCCCGCCGTCTCGTGGGTTTTCCTGACCAATGCGTCCGGCCAAACCAACGCCCGCTTTGTTTACTGGGTCGAGGATCTCGGCGGAAAATTGGACCTCTCGGTGGTCGGGGCGACGAATGACTCGGATTGGACCAATGCCCGCCGCCTGACCGGGACCAATCCTGCGGAAATCGCATTGTGGAGTCTCTTCA